>JBAVAV010000051.1:0-2245 GCA_049585895.1 Candidatus Sulfotelmatobacter sp.
AATGGCCGACTTGATCGCCTCATACATCTGACTGTAGCCGGTACACCGGCACAAATTGCTGCTCAGTGCCGCGCGAACTTCGGGTTCGGAAGGGTCGGGATTTTCCGCGAGCAGCGACTTCACCGTCATCATGAATCCCGGAGTGCAGAAGCCGCACTGCGCACCGCCCCATTCGCCATAGGCTTTCTGAATCGCGGCCAGGCTGCCGTGCTCGCTCACTCCCTCGACGGTGGTGATTTCCTGTTCCTGACAACTGGCCGCCAGCAGCGTGCACGACATCATGGCGACGCCGTCGATCAGCACAGTGCACGCGCCGCAGGAGGAATCGTCGCAGCCGCGCTTCGAACCCGTCATCCCCAGGTCCTGACGCAACGCGTCCAGCAACAGGGTGCACGGCTCGAGCGCGAGCTCGTGGGTGCGGCCGTTGATGCGGAATTCGATGAGCTCTTTTTTCATGAAAACCAGCAGTTAGCAATTAGCACTTAGCATTTGGTCGCGGGACATTCGTGCAGGCTCCGACAATCCAAGTTTGACTAATTGCCAATTGCTAAATGCTAATTGCTCTCAATACAGCGGCACTTTCCCATCCACCTGCCGCGACCAGGCGTCGATGCCGCCACGCATGGATTGCGCTTTGTCGAATCCTTGCTGGCGCAGCCAGGCGGTCACATTCATGGAACGCACTCCGTGATGGCAGATCACAACGATATGATCTTCGGGATCGAGTTCCCGGTGTGCTCGCGACGGAACCTCGCCCATCGGGATCAGCCGCGTTCCATTCATATGCGCAGTCTCAAACTCCCAGGGTTCGCGGACATCGATCATGGTGAAGGCTTCAGCCTGATCCAGCTTGGCTTTCACTTCTTCGGGCGTGATTTCATAGTCCATGGCTTGGCGATGCTGGCTACTTCCCTGCCCACTTCGGCTGACGCTTCTCGACGAATGCGCGGATGCCTTCTTGCGCGTCGTTCGTTTTCATCAACTCTTCGAAATAGATCTTCTCCGCTCGCGCCAGGCCTTTGTCGAAGTGCATCGCATCCCAGGCATAAATGGCCTTTTTGGTGACAGCGAGCGCCGCGGGACTGAGCTTCAGCAAATGTCCGACGCACTCGTCTACGGCGTCCGCGTGCTTGTCGTCGGGAACGGCGCGATTCGCCAGCCCCATCGCGGCAGCCTCTGCGCCGGTAATCGTGCGTCCGGTCAGAATCAACTCGGCCGCGCGCTTCTGGCCAACCAGCGCCGCCAGCGCGGTGCACGCCACCGGGGGATAGCATCCGAGCTTGATTTCTGGAAATCCCCATTGCGCCGAATCCGTGGTATAGACGATGTCGCAAACCATCGCCAGCTCCGCGCCTCCACCCAAGCAATGGCCGTGCACGGCGGCGATGGTTACTTTCTTGCTGGCTACGAGAGCGCGAATCACGGCGTGGAACTTCGCCAGCATTGCCTCGACTTTGTCAGGAGTGTGGGCGGCGACATCCACGCCCGCGGAAAAAGCCTTGCCGTCGCCTTTAACGATCACGACCGAAATGCCGGGACGGGATTCGATGTCGGTAAGGGCCTCGGCTAGCTCGTCCATCATGGGGAGGTCGATGACGTTCAGAGGTGGATTGCGCAGCGTCAGGCGGGCGACGGACGCCGCGAGGTCGATCACGAGGCGGGGCAGGCCGTGAATTGCGGGTACAGACGCCATGGTAGTCAGATCTGTTGACGCGCTCAGAGGCTAAAGCCTCAGTTCTGAATCAAGGACCAAGTGCGGCGCGTCTAAAGCCGCGCCCTTTCAAAACTCTGCTACAGATTGATCGCCGACTTTCTTACTTCTCCAATCGAGGCCAGCGGATCGCGCGCGCCGGTCTTTTCGGCGATCCACTTCTTTTCCGTCTCGATGATCTCGAGCAGCAACTTACGGTCTTCCGGACCGGGCATGTAATCCTTCAAGTGCTCTTCGTAAGGGCGATCGTCGAGCGGCTCGCCGGTCTGGGCGTGAAACTTCTGGCCGGCCCAGCGTCCGATGGCGCGGTTGAACTTGATATGGGGAGCGTAGAGCTTGGGCTCGCCCGGCTTCAGCGAATTGTTGAAGCGCTCAATCAACCCCGCCACCTCGTCGCGATACAGATGACGGTTGTAGTCGTTCAAATCATCGAGGTCGGGAGTTTCTTCATTTTTGGGCTCGTTGTAGCGGCCCTTAACGCCCCACACGTAATCCCAATTCGCCGACGAAGAATGGTCGGTGCCGAAGTGATCG
>JBAVAV010000052.1:0-3832 GCA_049585895.1 Candidatus Sulfotelmatobacter sp.
CATCGAACAGGTGCATAAGACCCGTCAGCCATTGCGCATTACCCGTCACGGGATTCCCGTGGCAGAGGTCATTCCAGCCGGGCCGGAACGCAAGCGGAAGTTTGTGGGAGACATGGTGGGAACCGCTGAAATCGTCGGCGACATTGTCTCGCCTATCATTGACCTGGACGAGATTGAGGCCTATCGCGATTGAACCTGCTTCTCGATACTCATATCTGGATATGGAGCAAACTCGTGCCAAAGCGCCTGAGCCCTCGAGCCACGGCAGAGCTCTCCAATTCGAACAACGAACTCTGGTTGTCTCCCGTGAGCGTCTGGGAAGCTCTGACGCTTATGCAGAAAGGCCGTATTCGCGTTGAGGACCCTTTTACCTGGGTCGAACGAGCTGCCGAGCAGCTGCGTGAAGCGCCACTAACCAATGAAATCGTGCGGATCGGTTTGGCGATCCCTTTGCCACATGCAGATCCGGCGGACAGGTTCTTGGCCGCGACGGCTAAAGTGCTCAAGTTAACGCTAGTCACTGCTGATCAACGCTTATTGGGTCTCGGCGAAATAGCGAGCCTCGCGAACCGCTAAAGCTATGGGCTTGATCTTCCGCAAACCGCTCGAAGGCATCGAACGCCCGCAGATGCCGGCTGACGTTGTGATCGTTGGCGGCGGTCCCGCGGGCATGGCGTGCGCGCTGCGATTGTCACAGCTGATCGACGCGCATAACGCGCAACACGCCGATTCGCAACTCAGCAAAGAAAATATCTACGTTCTCGAGAAAGCTCGCGAATTCGGCCAGCACTGTCTCTCCGGAGCGCTGCTCGACCCGCGCTCCATGCGCGAACTGCTTCCCGGATTCGAGAAAGAGGCCCCGCTCGACGCCGAAGTCACGAAAGAAGCCGTTTACTTCCTCACAGCGAAGAGCAAGTTCAAACTGCCCATCACGCCGCCGCCGCTGCGCGACCACGGCAATTACGTCATCTCGCTCAATCGCTTCGTAAAGTGGCTGGGCAGCAAGGTGGAAGAGACGGGTATCACCATCTTCACAGGATTCGCCGGATCAGAGCTTCTCTTCGACGGCGATCGCGTCGCCGGTGTCCGCACTGACGACAAAGGCATCGACAAGGAAGGCCACCAGAAATCCAACTTCGAACCCGGGTACGACCTCAACGCCAAAGTCGTAATCCTCGCCGAAGGCCCGCGCGGATCATTAACGAAACAGCTCGTCTCGAAGTTCGATCTGGCCAAAGATGCCAACCCGCAAACCTACGGCGTCGGCGTAAAAGAGCTCTGGGAAGTTCCTTCCGGTCGCATTGCGCCGGGCGAAGTGATGTACACCATGGGTTGGCCGCTGACAACGAAAGAATATGGCGGCGCCTGGATTTACGGCTCGAAAGACAATATCGTCTCACTCGGCTTCGTCACCGGGCTCGACTACACCGACCCGCGTCTCGACCCACAGCGCGTGCTACAGCAATTCAAGCGCCATCCTTTCATCGCGAAACTGCTCGCAGGCGGCAAGATGATCCGCTACGGCGCGAAGGCGATGCCCTATGGAGGCTGGTGGGCGGTTCCGCCCGTCGCAGGCAATGGCTGGATGATTCTGGGCGACTCCGCCGGCTTCCTAAACTCTGCGCGCCTCAAAGGAATTCATCTCGCCATCAAGAGCGGAATGCTCGCCGCCGAGACGGCCTTCGAAGCACTGAAGAAAGACGATTCTTCAGCGGCCTCCCTGGGCGCTTACCAGAAAAAAGTCGAACGGAGCTGGATTAAAGATGAACTCTGGAAAGTGCGCAACATGCATCAGGGCTTCGAGCACGGATTCTATGCCGGCATGTTCCACACCGCTTTGCAAATGGTCACCGGCGGACGCGGCGTACGCAACCGCTATTCTGGCGCGGCCGGCTACGAGCACATGCGCAAGCTCGCCGAACTGCCAGCCGATGGCGGCGCGGAAGTCCACCTGCTTGGCCCGGCCAGAGGCGACGGCAAGCTCACCTTCGACAAGCTCACCGACCTCTACCACTCCGGCACCAAGCATGAAGAAGACCAGCCCGCGCACCTGGTCATTCACGACACCAACGTCTGCAATACGCGATGCGTGAAAGAATTCGGCAACCCCTGCCAGAATTTCTGTCCCGCCAACGTGTACGAAATGATCGACGACGCAAGCCAGCCGAATGGCAAGCGCATCAGCCTGAACCCTTCGAATTGTGTTCACTGCAAGACCTGCGACATCGCCGATCCCTACCAGATCATTACGTGGGTCCCGCCAGAAGGCGGCGGCGGGCCGAATTACGACGGCATGTGAGCGTAGGAATTGGGAAGGGACTAAACATGATTCTGAGATTAGCTCGCTACGCAGTGCGGGTCATATTGCTGATGCTCCTATCCTCGGCCGGCTTCGCTCAGCAGCCTGCCCCGCCGGTGCCGCAGGCGCAGACCAATGCCCCGCCCAACCCTCTGACTGGGACCGAGCTTGCGACTCTGTGGCGCCTGTCGCGCGCCCCCATGCTCATGGACGATTTCGGCGAACTGGCGCGCTACCGCGCCGCCAACGCTGCCCTTAAGCCGCCCGCGTCTGGCGAGAGCCGAGTTATCTTTTTCGGCGACTCCATCACCGACTTTTGGAACCTGAACGAGTCTTTCCCCGGCAAGCCCTACATCAACCGCGGCATCGGCGGACAGACCACGCCACAGATGCTCGTCCGCTTCCGGCAGGACGTGATCGAGCTTCATCCCGAAGCCGTTGTGATCCTAGCCGGCACCAATGACATCGCCGGCAATACCGGCCCCATGCGCCTCGAAGATGTCGAAGCTAACTATGCTTCAATGGCCGAACTCGCACGGGCAAACCAAATCCGCGTTGTGTTCTCGTCGGTGCTGCCGGTGCACAACTACACGCCGCAATCGCAGAATCTTTTTGCCCAGCGCTCGCCGGAGAAAATCCGCGAACTGAATCACTGGCTGAAGAATTACAGCGAGGCGAATGACTGTGTTTATCTCGACTACTTCAGCGCCATGGTCGATGATAAAGGCCTGCTCAAGCGCGAGTTCGCGGAAGACGGCTTGCATCCCAACGCCGCCGGATACAAAATGATGGCCCCACTGGCGGAAGGCGCGATCCGCAACGCCCTGGCGCCCCCAAAAGCTTGAACCGGGGAAATGGGGAACCCTTTCCCTTCGTGCACGCTCTATAATGAAGCAAGTTTCCGACCGCTCCAGCCTTCGGGCATACCCAGGCTGCGGCGGCGAGGTAGTAGCGCCGCCGTCTCGGCGGCTATGGCGGGAGCGTCCTCGCTCCCGCCCCTGAGGGCGAGACGCCCTCAGGACAGCCGGCAAGATGCCGGCGCTACTTCAAGGGTGCTGGTGGAAACGCCCGCGCCTCCCGGCTTCGCGAGGAGCCATTGGAAAGGAAACGCCTGCCGGGATGTTCCCGCCCGCGTGTCTTTTCCGAACGATCAACAACCGTGCCCCTCACCGACAAATTCGGCCGCCCCATCACGGACCTGCGGATCTCTATCACCGACCGCTGCAATTACAAGTGCGTCTATTGCCGCACGGGGAATGAAGGCGCGCTCTATGGCGACTTGCCCTTCGCAGATTATCTTCGCATGGCGCGCGTGTTGGTTGGCATGGGAGTAACCAAAGTTCGTCTCACCGGTGGCGAACCGTTGTTGCGCAATGGAGTGATCGAGTTTGTGCGGGAGTTGGCGAAACTGCGCCCTCAGGGGCTACACCCCGCATCGATTGGGGCCGCGAACGGCGCGGCTGGAAGCCGCGCCCTTTCAAACCTGAAACCGAGGTCGAGCGTCTCAATAGCTTCTGAAGCCGTGCCCTCACC
>JBAVAV010000053.1:0-7453 GCA_049585895.1 Candidatus Sulfotelmatobacter sp.
CACGTGCACCGTCCCGGTGGGGTAATACGAGTACGCCTGCGAAATGGTCAATGCCCCGTCCAGAACATCGAAGGCCTGCACGGAGTGGCAGATATCAACAATTTCCGCCTCCGGCACGATATCCAGAATGACGCCTTTCATGACGCCAACAAAGTGGTCATTGCTCCCGAAATCGGTGGTCAGAGTGATGATGGGGCGGCGTGCCAATGTTTCCCTCGCTTTAGGAAAGACAGAATTCTCCCCGCGAGTCGAAAGTAATGCTTGAGAAAGCCTCGCGTCAAGACACGGAGGTAATGATGGAAGCAAGTGGACAGTGATGATTACTGGCTACTCTTAGTCAAACTTGGATCCTGATCACTCACTACTGCCCACTAATCGCTCTACTGAATGTGGATGTCCCCGGAGCCCGTCCGCACCCGAAGCAACGGTCCTCCTCCGCGCACCGTCCCACGGATTGTCTTGCGTGATTCCTGCACCCGCCCCTGCACCGTCATGGTGATCGGCGCATCGATGACCAGAGTGCCGGAACTGGTCGAAATGTCCGCGTCAAAGGCGGCATTGGCGGGTACGCGCACATGCACATTGCCGGAGCCTGTGCGCACTTCCCACGTCCCTGTCTGCGTGCCTTCGGCTGTAATGTCGCCGCTGCCTGCCTCGGCGCGGAATCCGCCATGCACTCCGCGAACCGTCATGTTGCCCGAACCCGTGCGCAGGTCGATGTCGCCGGAACTGGTCTCTTCTACTTCAACGTCCCCACTCCCTGTGCCACCAAGCAGCGCGCCCGCAATTTCCCGCGCCTGCACATTGCCTGAGCCCGTCTGCAGACAAATCTCTCCCGTAAGCTGCTTGATCTTGAGGTCTCCGGAACCGCTCTGTAAGTCGGCATTTCCGCGCGTGCCTTCAATGATCTGGTCTCCCGAGCCGCTGCGCGTACGCACTGTCGTCTCGGCCGGCGCCGTGATCTCGTAATCAATAGAAATATCGCGCGCGTTCACATAATCAATGTGAATGCTGTTGCCCTCCTGCCGCAATGGCGGGTGCTGCTCGATGTCGCTGACGTCCGCATGCCGGTTCCCGAAGAGCCAGTGGTCCCCCACGTAAATTTTGCCGCGAATGAATACCGATCCCGCAGGTCCGCTGCGGACTGTGATGTCGCCCGAGTGCGTGAGCACCTCGAGATCGACCGGTCCGTTGACCGAAGCGTTTTTTCAAACGTCCCCTGAGGCGTAGAAGCGATAGCAAGGGAAGAAATGAACAGCACCGCCAGCGCAATCGCCAGAGATAGCGGCCGCGGTAGAACAGAGAGCGAAATCCGATGTCTATTCATAATAGTAGTGACTCCACAGTGGAAAAGTAGAAGCCGAAGCCCGAAAGCCCGCCCTACTGCAGCACGACCTGATTGCCTTCCTTCAGACCGCCAAGCACTTCCGTCTTGGCGCCATTGGAGATTCCGATGTTGACTGCGATCTTATCCTTGCCGTCTTTGCCCTTCGGGTTGGGCACCTCCACCGACGCCTTTTTGTCCTTGTCGTAAATAATGGCGCCTTCTGGAATCTGCAGCACATTCTTGTGTTCTTCCAGGATGATTTCCGCGTTGGCCGTCATCTCCGCTTTCAACTCGCCGCCTGGATTCTGAATCGAAACCCTCACCTCAAACGTCGTGACATTGTCCTTCTCCACGCCCATGGGGGAGATCTTCGTCACTTTGCCGGTGAAAGTCTTGTCTTTGAACGATTCCACCTTGATCCGCGCCGGCTGGCCCAGATACACCTTGCCGATATCGCTCTCGTCCACTTTACCCTTCACATAGACTTCGCTGGTATCGCCCAGCGTCATCACCAGGGTCGCCGAGGACCCCAACACCAGAATCGAGCTGACCGCATCGCCCATTTCCACATCGCGCGAGAGCACGATGCCATCGATCGGGGAAACAATGTCGGTATAGCTGAGCTGTTCGTCCAACTGCTTAAGGTTCGCCTGATCTTGCGCCACCTGGGCCGCCGCCTGAGCGATCTTCGACTTCAACACGGTCACCTGGGCTTTGGAGACGTTTTGTTTGTTCAGGGACATTTCGTAGTTCTTCTGCGCATCGTCCAGCGCGGAAGCCGAGACCACGCCATCTTTCGCCATCCCGACGGCCCGGTCGTAGGCGCGCTTCAGCAGCGGCACATCCGGACCTTCCGCATCCACTTTCGCGCGCTCGTAGTCAGCCTGTGAACTCTTCCGGTTGGCCTCGGCCGCGTCCAATGCCGCGCGCGACTGCGCCACCTGCGCCTCAATCTCCAGCTTGTCGAGTTGCGCCAATAGCTGGCCCTTTTTGACCCGATCTCCGTAGTCCACCAGCAACTTCTTTACGATGCCGCTGGCCTTCGACTTGACCTCCACCTTGGTGATGGGCGTCACTTTGCCCGTAGCCACCACGCTCTTGGCCAAATCTCCTTTTTCCACCTTCGCCAGCTTTGAGGGATCGATCTTGGTTCCGCCGCGGGTGGCGGCAAACACTCCAATGGCAATCAGCAGCACAATACCCAGCCCGATGCCGCCAAAGATAAACAGTCTGCGACGCTTTTTCTTATGATTCCCGTTTCCGTTCACAACCCCTCCTGAATTCGACCTGGATATCGATATCTACGCGACCCGAGAGATGGCGCCAACTTGCGCCCACTATCTGTTACGCGCCTCGTGTACGCTTTGTTCCTGAAATTCGTGCGTTTGGAACTGCGGAGGCCTGCGAATCGCTTCCCACTCGCCATTTAGACCATGCGCCGAGGGAAACGGTTAGCTTCCGGCGATCAGATTTTTCTAATGCTATTTCTGCGGTTCGTCTGAATCGGGCCCGATTGACCTCTTCAACCCATCCAACTCTCGCAGGCCGCGCAATCTGGCAAGCCTCGCTCCAGCCTGCCTCTCAACAGCCTTTGGAATGTTAGAATTAGCGTTCCATGATCGCTTTTGTGCTGCTCCGGGTCTTGCTGATCCTTCTCCTGGTGGCAGCCAACGCGTTTTTCGCGGCCGCGGAATTCGCTCTGGTGAGCGTTCGCGACACTCGCATCCAGCAACTCATCGAAGCGGGACGCATCGGCGCCCGCATCGTGCAACGCCTGCATCAGCACCTCGACGAAGTCGTCAACGGCGTGCAATTGGGCATCACCATGGTCAGCCTTACCCTGGGCTGGATCGGTGAGCCCATGGTCGCCCGCCTGGTGGAAGGCATTCGTTTTGTGCATGAAGTTCCACACGCCGCTGTCTACGCTCACGGCATCGCCATCGTGATCGCCTTCAGCCTGATCACCTACCTGCACGTTTTACTGGGAGAGCTAGTACCGAAAACTTTGGCCTTGCAGCGCGCCGAACAAATCGCGCTCGCTGTAGCCGCTCCTATGGAGGGTTTCCTTACCGTTACCCGTCCCGTCCTTTTCTTTATGCGGCGCTCCGGCGGCATCGTGCTCCGTCTGTTCGGAGCTCAGCCTGCCCGCCGCAGCGGCGCCGTGCACTCCCCCGACGAACTCAAGCTGATCGTCACCGCCAGCCGCCAGTTTGGCCAGATCCCGGAATTTCAGGAAGAAATGATCCACAGCGCCATCGAACTCGATAGCATCACCGTGCGCGAAGTCATGGTCGCCCGCCCCGACATTTTTTCCCTGCCCTCCGATCTGGTGCTCGAGCATGCTCTGGTTCGCGTGGTCGAAGGCCAGCACTCGCGCATCCCCGTGTACGATCCGCAACGCGGCCCCGAACATATCGTCGGCGTCCTCTACTACAAAGACCTTATGCGCTGGATGCGCTTGCGTCTGAGCAATCTGGGTCAGTCCAGCGCAATCCGCATCTCCCGCATGCAGATCGGGCAGATCATGCACGATGTGCTGGTCGTTCCCGAAACCAAAGTTCTCGCCGAACTGCTCTCCGAGTTCAAAGAACGCCGCCGCCATCTCGCGGTAGTGGTCGACGAGTTCGGCTCTACTGCTGGAGTGATCACTGTGGAGGACATTTTGGAGCAGCTGGTCGGCAACATTGAAGACGAATTTGACGTCTCGCCTAAAGAACCGGCCCTCGAAGACGAATCCGTGCTGGTGCTCGAAGGCTCGGTCAACATCCGCGACCTGGAAGCTCAGTACGGACTGACCCTGCCGCGCGACGCCGGCTTCGAAACCCTCGCCGGATTCATCCTGGCCCGCCTGCAAAGAATCCCCGAGCTCAACGACTCCTTCGAGTACGAAGGCCATCGTTACAGAGTGGAGGAAATGGAAGGCCATCGCATCGCGAAGATAAAGATTGAGAAGATCGAGAGCCTCGAAGACAAGGCGGAGCCCGCCAAGCAGAGCGGAAACTAATGCAAGCAGAAGAGAATTGTCATCCTGAGCGGAGCGCGAGGGCGAGCGAAGCGAGTCCGCGCGCGGAGTCGAAGGATCCCTACACAGATTTGTCATCCCGACCGGAGCATTGCGATTGGTTTCTCCAATCGCAATGCGGACTGGAGGGACCTGCTGTTTCTTGTCTGCTGATACTGCGGCAACTCAGCTGTGGTCGGATCACTGAACCGATCACGTAACATGCCCCGAGCCCTACTCCAACGCGTCCTCTACACTCTTCCAGTAATCTGGCTGGTCGTGAGCCTGGTCTTCCTGCTAATCCACCTGGTTCCCGGCGACCCCATCCAGCAGATGCTGGGCGAAGGCGCGCCGCCCGCCGACATCGCCGCCACGCGACACGCTTACGGCCTCGACGCCCCGCTAGGCCAGCAATACATCCATTACTGGAAAGGCGTCCTCCACGGCGACCTGGGCCTCTCGTTCCGATACAACCAATCTGTAACGCATCTGCTGGCACAGCGCTATACCTATACGCTGCAACTGACGCTGGCATCGTTATTCATTGCTATAATTCTTTCGATCCCCGCCGGAGTGCGCTCCGCCCGCCGCCGCAACCGCTGGGACGACCGCCTGCTCTCGGTAGTAAGCCTCTTCGGACTATCATTCCCCAACTTTGCCTTAGGTCCAATCTTGATTCTTTTCTTCGCCATCCAACTCGGATGGCTGCCTGTCTCCGGGTCCGGCACGCCGGCGCACCTGATTCTTCCCGCCATCACCATGGGCGGAGCCCTGGCCGCTATCCTCACGCGCATGGTCCGCACCTCAATGCTCGAAGAGCTAAGCCAGGACTACATCCGCACCGCCCGCGCCAAAGGCCTGCCCGAGCGCACGGTAGTCTATCGCCACGCCCTGCGCAACGCCATGATCCCCATTATCACGGTTCTAGGCCTGCAATTCGGGGCGTTACTAGCAGGCGCAATCGTGACCGAAACCATCTTCTCCTGGCCCGGCATCGGCCGCCTCACGATTCAAGCCATCTCAAACCGCGATTACTACCTGGTCCAAGGCTGCATCCTGGCAATTGGCTTGACGTATGTAGCAGTGAACTTCCTGACGGACGTGCTGTACTCGGTGGCGAATCCGAGGATCAGACAATGAACGAGGGAAGATGCCCGAAGCCGCCATCCCAACGGAGTCAGAAGCACGCACCTTTTGACTGGCTGGAGCGATACGTGGGCGTTGCCAAAGGCCGAAGAGTGGTGCTCGCACCAGTCTTGGTAAACGGGCTCCGACGCTTCTCCTCTGTCAAGGAACTGTCGTAGCTGCACGAGGGCAGTTGCATTTCGTTGAGACGTATGGCCTTCAGTTCGGGGATATCTCGGGGCTGTGCTCGTGGCTATTGTGTGGGAAGCGGCAACCGGAGCAGTCAGATAGCGAACGAACTTCGCAGCGCTAAAAGCCCTTGTTCCCGCTCGTCGGATTGAAATGCATTTCGAAGGCATAGCCCGGCAGGTTTACGGGCACCGAATAGTCCACGGTAATATAAACGGACTTCAAGCCGGGTGTGCTGATGTCTCGTACCGATACTTGTTTGGGATCGAGTTGAAGATCGTGATCTTTGGCCTTCCGCAGCACGTCAGTGCGGACGTCTTCGTTGGTCTTCTGTATGTTCGCCCCATCTACCATGGCGACGTTTTGAAGGTCGTCCTGAAAGCTGTAGTTGGTAAGCAGCGGCGGAGCGATTTGAAAGCCTGCGACCGCCACCGCCACGATGGCAAGAAAGCCAGCCAGCAATTTGACAGTTCCCATAGCGAAAGGCTGCACGCTCAATCGGCTCAGCTCTCAGGCTGCGCCCGGCAGCAACTCCTGAAAATATTGAACTACCGCCGTGATCGTAACATCGCGTACTTGGCGAGTCGAGCGTAGAACCACTTCCACGGTGCCTTCGGTAACCTTCTTTCCCACCGTGATTCTAAAAGGGATACCCACCAAATCGGCGTCTTTGAACTTCACGCCCGGCCGCTCGTCGCGGTCATCGAGAATCACGTCGAATCCCGCAGCCTCCAGGCGGGTTCCGATGTCGAGCGCCGCATTCAGGAGACTTTCGTCCTTCACATTCGTTGGCGTGACTACGATTTCAAACGGCGCAATCGCCGGCGGGAGCCAGAATCCGTTGTCATCGTTACCCTGCTCGACTGCCGCGGTGAGGATGCGCTCAATGCCAATGCCGTAACTGCCCATGATGGGCGTGACTTCTTTGCCGTTTTTGTCGAGCACCCGTGCGCCCATCGAGTCTGAATATCGATAGCCCAACTTGAAGATGTGCCCGATCTCCACCGCGGTGTCGATCCGCAAAAGCTTACCGCAGTTTGGGCAAGCCTCGCCCGCCGTAACGCTGCGCAAATCGGCATAAGCCGTCGGATGAAAGTCCTTCCCCGGCGTGAGATTCTTTAAGTGATAGTCTTCTTTGTTCGCGCCCGCAATTAGATTTGCGCGTCCTTCCAACGCCTTATCGACAAGAAGAACCGGCAGTGCAACATCTTCCTTCAAGGCTTTCGCCCACTCAATCCCGATGGGCCCCAAGTATCCCGCTGGAGACTTGAACAACGCCTTGATTTCCGCTTCGTCCATCGGCCGCGTCGCGACCGCCACGGTCGCGTTGAGCTTGGCTTCATTCAGTTGATGATCGCCGCGCATAAGCACCACGACTGCCCGCGGCTTCGCCTTGCCCGTCTTCTCATCTTTGTGGTCCGCCATCAGCGCCAGCGTCTTGATCTTGTTCTTCGGCGACACGCCCAGATACTTCGCCACATCCTCAATCGTCTTCTGCCCGGGCGTGTGCACTTCAAGCGGCTTGCCGTCGCCTTCGGGCTTCAAATCCTCGACTGCCTCCAGCTTCGACGTTGCCTTTTCCAAGTTCGCAGCGTAGTTGCAGCCATCACAGCTCACAATCTGATCTTCTCCCGCCAGCGTGTTCACCATGAACTCGTGCGATTCCTTCCCACCCATCGCCCCCGAATCCGCCTCGACCACCATATATTTCAACCCGCAGCGGTCGAAGATGCGGCAATACGTGTCGTAATGTTTCTTGTAGGAGACGTCCAACGCGGCGGCATCGATGTCGAACGAATATGAATCTTTCA
>JBAVAV010000054.1:0-3157 GCA_049585895.1 Candidatus Sulfotelmatobacter sp.
GTCGAATGTTGAGAATCACCGGCCGCATAAACGGCGCCCACCATCAGAAATAGAAAAGACACGGCGCAGAACAAACCCACACCTCCTGCCACGCTACATCTTGACACACACCCCGGCATGTCACACCTCACACTCCAACGACAGCAGTCGGCATAGCAATCTGACAACTGCGCAGAACGCCGAAAGACTCGCGCGTCTTAACACCCTGTGAAACAAAAACCAATATGCCTAAGGATAGAGTCGCGAGAAATTGCAGAAGTTGTCGGGCGATCAAACGACTCCAAAGCAGGACCAGCGAAGCCGAAAGGTTCACAAGCCCAGAAAGATTGGCTCCTCAGGTAGGACTCGAACCTACAACCCTTCGGTTAACAGCCGAATGCTCTGCCATTGAGCTACTGAGGAGTGTGGGCGAGCGCGCGGAGCGCGCGCTCGCCTTTATCATAACATTTGGGGCGTGACTTAAGAATAACATTTGCTGGCTCCGGTGCTGGCTCCGGGCGTCGTACCCCGGGGAAGGGCGGGCACTACTCTCTGTACGCTCTCGGGTTGGTAGGACGCCCGGCGGCGCGTCCTCCGGCTTATGGCCTTATAGACTGCGGCGCTGGAGGTTCGGATTGCTGTGGTGATGGTTCGGGCAATAATCGGGTAAACTGGGGTGCTCTTCTTGATGGCGCTGCTGACGGGGATTCGGGGATCCCGACATCGAGATTCGTTAGGAAAGCACAGGCTTCGTCAAAAGCATGAGGCTTGAATCCAAATTTTTAGTTTTCCAAAGAGGACACATCCTTGAGCACTTCCACAATTCCTGAAACGCGCGAAGCGCAAGCGAGCGCGAGCGCCGTTAAGTACGTTTATTTTTTCGCTGACGGAAAAGCCGATGGCAGCGGCACGATGAAAAACGAGTTAGGCGGCAAAGGCGCGGGCCTTGCGGAAATGACTAACGCCGGCTTGCCGGTGCCTCCTGGCTTCACCATTCAGACGGAGGCCTGCCGGGAGTACATGCGCAGCGGCGGCAAGGTGTCTGCTGAAATCACGCGTCAGATGGAAGACGCGCTGCGCCGCCTGGAGCGGCTGCAGGGTCAAGGGCTGGGCACGGGGGAAAACCCGATGCTGGTCAGCGTACGTTCCGGGGCCAAGTTCTCGATGCCGGGAATGATGGATACGATCCTCAACCTCGGGCTCAACGATGAAAGCGTGGAAGCGCTGGCGCGGCGAAGCGACAATCCCCGCTTTGCCTACGATTCTTACCGGCGGCTTATTCAAATGTTCGGGAATGTGGTGCTGGAGATTCCCAAGCACGAGTTTGACGACGTCTTTGATGCGAAGAAGAAGCAGAAGAAAGCGAAACTCGACACCGATCTCGACGCCAAGGCGCTCAAGGAAGTGATCGCGGAATATAAGAAGGTAGTGAAGCAGCATTCCAAGCGGGAGTTTCCCCAGGACCCGCACGAACAACTCATCATGGCCCGCGACGCGGTCTTCCGTTCCTGGAACAATCAGCGTGCGCAGACCTACAGGCGCATTAACAACATCGATGACATGCTCGGAACCGCGGTGAACGTGCAAGCCATGGTATTCGGAAATTTGGGCGAGACCAGCGGTACGGGCGTAGGTTTTACGCGCAATCCAGCCACTGGCGCGAAGGAGTTTTACGGCGAATATCTGATGAACGCGCAGGGCGAAGATGTGGTCTCGGGAGTTCGCACCCCGGTGCCCATCCTTGAACTGCAGAAGCTGATGCCGCAGGTTTACCAGCAACTGCGCGAGATCACCACCCGCCTGGAAAAACATTATCGCGACATGCAGGATTTCGAATTCACCATTCAGGATGGCAAGCTCTACATGCTGCAGACGCGCAACGGCAAGCGCACCGGGCTGGCCGCGGTTCGGGCTGCGATCGAGATGGTGGACGAGGGGCTGATCAACAAAGAGGAGGCGATCTTCCGTCTTGATCCCAACCAGGTGGTCGACTTTTTTGTGTCGCGACTGGACGAGAAAGACGTTCGGCCCGAGGACGTGCTGACCACGACAGGCCTGGCGGCGTCCCCCGGAGCTGTCGCCGGGCAAATCGTTTTTACCGCCGACGATGCGGTTGAAAAAGCTGGACATGGGGCGGAGAAGAATCCGGTGATCCTGGTGCGGGCCGAAACCACTCCCGAAGATATCCACGGGATGGAGGTTGCGATTGGCATTCTGACCTCACAGGGCGGAATCACGAGTCACGCAGCCGTCGTGACTCGAGGGATGGGCAAAAGCTGCGTTGCCGGAGCAGGTGAGATCGCGGTGGACGAGAGAGCGCGCGAAATGCGGGCGCGAGGCCAGGTATTCAGGGACGGAGAGTGGATTACGATCGACGGCACGACCGGCCGAGTGTTAAGGGGCAAGAGAAAATTGCTTCCGCCCGATCCGGAGAACCTGGCGAAACTCGAGAAGTTTATCGGCTGGGCGGAGCCATTCCGGAAAATTGGAGTGCGCGCCAACGCGGATATTCCACGCGACGCGAAAAAGGCGCGCGAGTTCGGCGCCGAGGGCATTGGCCTGTGCCGTACCGAGCACATGTTCTTCGCGCAGGATCGCATTGCGCACATGCGCGCCATGATCCTCACCGATAATGAGAAAGACCGGCGCCTGGCCTTAAAGAAGCTGTTGCCCATGCAGCGCTCGGATTTTATTGGCCTGTTCAAGGCCATGGAAGGGCTGCCGGTGACGATCCGCCTGCTCGATCCGCCACTGCACGAGTTCCTGCCCAAGCGCGAGAAACTCATGGTCGATATCGCCGGCCTGAGCACGGCCAACGCAAAGCAGAAGAAAGCTGCGGTCGAGGAATACCGCGAGTACGGCGCGAAAGGGGCAGGCGATCTGAAGCAACTGCTTCCCCGGCTGCTGGTGCGTGTGGAAGAGTTGCATGAGTTCAATCCGATGCTGGGACATCGCGGCTGCCGGCTGGGGATTACCTATCCCGAGATTACGGAGATGCAGGCGCGGGCCATTTTTGAAGCGGTGGTTGCCGTGGACAAAGAGGGCATCAAGACCCACGCCGAGGTGATGATCCCGTTGATCTCAACTGTAAAAGAGATGGCGAACCAGGGCGCGATTGTGCGGCGCGTGGCGGAAGAAGTGTTCAAGGAAAAAGGAAGGCACGTGCACTACCTAGTTG
>JBAVAV010000055.1:0-3273 GCA_049585895.1 Candidatus Sulfotelmatobacter sp.
CATCAATCGAAGCTAATCCAACCAACCAGGCTCTCTGCTTGTTCCTGAACGATCCGAATAATCTCGGTCCAAACAGCGCCGGTCCATGTGGTCAGTTCAGTGAGACTCCCCCATTCGACTCCAGCACTGGAATTAGTACTCCCTGGGTCACGACTAGCGGACAAATTATTCCGGCCGTTCGTCCTCTTGGACCGCGCTTTGATACCAATCCTTTTGTGTCCACCGTAGCCAACTCGCGTTACAACTCGCTGCAGGTCAGCGTCAGCCATAACACCGGCTCACTGACCTTTCTCGCGGGCTACACCTTCAGCAAATGCATGGATAATGCATCCGGACTGCAGGACTCGACCAACCCATTCAATCCGGCGCTTAGTGAGGCCCTCTGCAATTTCGATGTGATGCACAATTTTGTTTTTAGCTACAACTGGCTGCTGCCGTTCGACAAGTTTGTCAGCGCTGGTTGGGCCAAGAAGGTGGCCGGAGGATGGAGTTTGTCCGGAGTTACGAACTTTGCCACGGGGCTGCCGATCACGCTGACGGAGAATGATGACAACTCGCTGATTGGGGCCAATGCCATTCCGGTGGACGTTCCCGATTTTGCAGGGAGCGGGCAAGTGCTGGCCGACACCAATCCCCGCCACGGTAACTCCTACTTCAACACATCGCTCTTCAGCAACGAGCAACTCGGACAATTCGGGACCAGCCGGCGGCGCTTCTTCCATGGCCCGGGACTCAACAACTTCAACATGGCGCTTTTGAAAACCACCAAGATTACCGAGTCCAAAGAACTCGAGTTGCGGTTTGAGGCATTCAACGTTTTTAACCATGCGCAATTCACGAATCCGAGCGGCGAAATTAACTCAAGCTCGTTCGGCGTCGTGACCACTGCCAGAGACCCGCGCATCATGCAACTGGGAGTGAAATTCCTTTTCTAGGTACTTGGCGAAACCGGCCCCGCTCTGCGGGAGACGAGAGTCTTCCGCGGGTCTGGAGGAACAGTGACTCCGGCTCAGCCACGCCGTTCACCAGCCCGTCATCCGACTTGCGCATGCTGGGGCGCGGCCACGGCTTCCAGCGCGTGTTCTAAATCCGCAATCAGATCGTCGGCGTTCTCAATGCCCACCGAGAGGCGGATCATCTGGGATGTCACGCCAATTTTCGCTCGTTCTTCCGACGGAACGGTGAGGTGCGAAGTCAGCACAGGGATCGACACCAGCGATTCCACTCCGCCCAGGCTGGGCGCCAGCGTAAACAGGCTCAGCGCTTCGGTCACACGGCGCGCATCTTCTCCCTTGCCCTCGACCTCGAAGGTGACGATCCCTCCGCCTCCGCTCATCTGTTGGCGCGCGACCGCGTATTGTGGATGGCTCTTAAGGAAAGGATAGTGCACGCGCCGCACCTTGACATGTTGCGACAAGAACTCCGCCACTCGTTGTGCGTTTTCATTCTGTCGTGCCACCCGCACCGCCAGCGTTTTCAGTCCGCGCACCAAGACCCACGACGCATGTGGATCCATGCAGTTTCCCAGCGTGGTCCGGGTCTCGTGAATCTTCTTAATCAAGTCGGCACGTCCGGCGACCACGCCGCAAATCAAGTCAGAGTGTCCGGCGAGGTACTTCGTCCCCGAATGCATCACGAGATCGATGCCGTACTCGGCCGGACGCTGGTTGATGGGGGTGCCGAAGGTCGCGTCGAGCAAAGTGATCAGATTGTTTTGTTTGGCCAACGCCGCGGCCTTTTTGAAATCCACCACCCGTAATGTGGGATTTGTGGGCGATTCCAGATATAGCAGTTTGGTGTTAGGACGGATCGCGCGCGCGTGTTGCTCATATTCCGTCGTGTCGACGAACGTGGTTTCAATCCCCATCTTTGGCAGCCACTGCGACAGAAACTTCGTAACCCCGCCATAGATGTCGCGCTGCGCCACGATGTGATCGCCAGCCTTGAGCAGCGCCATGATCGTAGTCGTGATCGCGCCCATGCCCGAGGCGAAGGTCAGGGCTGCGTCTACACCTTCGAGTTCCGCGACCGTCTGTTCGGCCACGGTATTGGTAGGATTGCCGTAACGCGTGTAGTAGTGGTCGGTATTGGTGACCCCGAGTTGCTCGTCGTTGTCGGCGACCTCAAAGGTCGAGGTCTGGTAGATGGGCGTGCCCAAGGGTCCGTTCTTCTTGCGCAGGTCCGCCGCGCCGCGCACTGCCTTGGTTTCGGTTCGATGGGTGTGCCGTTTCATGCGATTGCACCTCGGTCCCTTCAAGGGTACCCGCACCCGGTCACGGCGGCAAGACAGGAAGGGAGATCGTGCCGGCATTTATAATTCCGATCATGAATCTCGGCCTCAAAGATCGTGTCGCTCTGGTTGCCGCCTCCAGCCAAGGAATTGGCCGCGCCACCGCCGAAGCCTTCGCTGCCGAGGGTTGTCGCGTGGCCATGTGCGCGCGCAATGCGAAATCCCTACACGACGCCGCGGAGAAAATTCGCAAGCAACACAACACAGAAGTGCTCGCGGAGGTTCTCGACGTCACTGATGCGGGTGCGGTCAGTCGCTTTGTGGCGGCCGTCGCGAGCAAATTTGGCAGCGTCGACGTCTGCGTTACCAATGCGGGCGGCCCGCCGGCAAAGGGCTTTCTGGCGGCCAGCCTCGACGATTGGCAACGTGCTCTCGAAACGAATTTCCTCAGCACCGTCTATTTCGCGCGCGAAGTCATCCCTCACATGCAGCGGAAGCGCTGGGGCCGCATCATTACCATGACCTCAATCACCACCAAACAACCGGTGGCCGATCTGGTGCTTTCCAATGCGGTGCGTGCCGCTGTGGTCGGCCTGGTTAAGAGCCTTGCCAACGAGTTTGGCAAAGACGGAATCCTCGTAAACAATGTTGGCCCCGGCTTCACGGCGACCGACCGCCTGAAAGAGTTGGCACAATCACGGTCGGCCGCTTCCGGCAAAACCAGACAGGAAATCTTCGATGGCTGGGCCGCGGAAGCGCCACTGCGGCGCTTGGGAGAGCCTCGCGAAGTCGCCGAGACCATCGTCTGGCTGGCTTCTGAGCGCGCTTCCTATCTGACGGGGCAGACCGTGCTCGTGGATGGCGGTGTGTATAAAGGAATGTAACTCGCGCAGTAAAGGGTCTAGAGACGGAATGAGATCGATTGCATCCCGGATGTCGGTGATGAGCGGCGAGGGCGCGCTTTCGGTTTTCGCGCGCGCCAAGGAGCTTGAGGGCAAAGGCCGCTCCATTATTCACCTCGAACTTGGCGAGCCTGATTTTCA
>JBAVAV010000056.1:0-1520 GCA_049585895.1 Candidatus Sulfotelmatobacter sp.
CTTTCATGGAGGGCCGAGGGCCCCATGGAGACGGAGCGAATCACTTTGAGCCAACGAGAACGGGACCGCTTGAAAGTGTTGTACGAGGTAAAGCAGAAGCACCTTTCGCAGGTAGCAGCAGCCGAGCGGCTGAAGGTAACCGACCGCCAGGTGCGGCGAATGCTGCTTCGGATTCGCGAGCGCGGGGATAGTGCCCTGGTTCACGGACTACGCACTCGGCCATCGAACCGCAAGCTGGCAGCCCGGTTGGAGCAGAAGATTTTGGCGCGCCTGCGCCAGCGTTATGCAGATTTCGGACCCACGCTGGCCGCCGAGCACCTGGCCCAGGAGGGTTTGTCGGTGAGCCGAGAGACGCTGCGGAAGTGGATGACCAAGGTAGCTTTGTGGCGGCCGCGCTCGCAGCGCGTGAAGGCCGTCCATGTGTGGCGCGAGCGCAGAGCCTGTTTCGGAGAACTGGTGATGCAGGATAGCTCTCCGTTCCGCTGGTTGGAGGATCGCGGTCCGGCATGCCAGCTCATCGCCCTGATCGATGATGCCACCAGCCGTATCTGGGGACGGTTCACCGAGCACGACACCACCGAAGAGAACCTGCGAACTCTAGAGGGTTGGTTGCGGCGCTATGGACGTCCCTTGGCCCATTACACCGATAAAGCCAGCATTTTTCGAACGGCCGGCCCGCAGCCACTTCCCGAACAACTCCGTGGAGATCCGCTGCGAACGCAGTTCGGGCGAGCGTTGCACGAACTGGGGATCGAATGGATCGCGGCCCATAGTCCGCAAGCGAAAGGGCGTATCGAGAGGCTGTTTGAAACTCTACAGGACCGTCTGGTGAAGGAGATGCGGTTGGCGGGAATCGACAGCATTCCGGGAGCAAATCATTTCCTGGAGATGCGGTTTCTCCCCGAGTGGGAGCAGCGTTTTACCGTGGCCGCGCGAAATCCACGGAATGTCCATCGGCGACTGGGGCACGAACAACACCTGCAAGAAATCTTGAGTGTGCGCGTGGCCCGCAAAGTGGCACAGGACCACACGGTAAGCTGGGACGGAAATCGCTGGGGGTTAGTGCGGGGAGAAGTTTGTGCGGGGCTTCGTGGAGCTGCGGTAGAGATTGAACGGCGGTTGGACGGAAGCCATTGGCTGCGCTACCGCGGCCGCTATCTGCACCTGCGCCCATGCCCCGAACCGGTGCGAATATCCGCAAGTCCTTCCGGCCTACGGCCTCCAGGACTTGCGGAACAAATGCCGAGACCCAAAAACCAAATCAAACCCAAATACCATGTGCCTGCAGAACACCCTTGGAGAAAACCATGGAAGCGGACATTTCTATCTGGCGAAAAACCGGACATTTCTACTTTGCGTTGACACGAACCGGAACACGAACCGGAACACGAACCGGAACTGAGAGGTGCGCAACTACGTGCTGAGTACCGGCTCAAGTCCTGCTCGACGCGGCGGAAAAGTGCAACGGCCAAAAACCAGTTGATGTCCGGTTACGGTGGGCATTCTGATTGGTAAATGAC
>JBAVAV010000057.1:0-3138 GCA_049585895.1 Candidatus Sulfotelmatobacter sp.
GCCTGTAGCTTGTCGCCGTTTAGCTCGGCAATGGCGTTCAGGATGGTCTGCTTCTCCAATTCCGCCATAGGGACGATTTTGCCGTGTCCATTTCCGTTGCTGGGCGCGGTGTTTTGGAGCTCGGCGATGGCGGGCGGCAGATCGGGGACATGGATCACCGGACCGCTGGTGAACGCCCATGTACGTTCCAGGCAATTTTCCAACTCGCGGACATTACCCGGCCAGTCATAGGACAGCAGGGCTTTATAAGCTTCGTCGCTGAGGGCTTTTTGCTGCACGGAAGTGCGCGCCAGGCGTTCCAGAAAGTACGCAATCAGCAAACCGACATCTTCGCGGCGTTCCCGCAAGGGAGGAATCCGCAGGCTGAGAACGTTGAGCCGGAAATACAAGTCGCGGCGGAAGGCGCCCTCCATTACGGCCTGTTCCAGATCGCGGTTGGTGGCAGCCAGAATACGTACGTTAATGGGAATCCGGCGGGTGCTGCCGACCGGCCGTATCTCCTTTTCCTGAATGGCACGCAAGAGTTTGGCTTGTAGGTCAACGGGCAGCTCGCCCACCTCGTCGAGGAATACGGTTCCACCTTCGGCAATAGCCAGCAGGCCGTCCTTGGCCTGGTTGGCCCCAGTAAACGCACCTTTGACGTAGCCGAACAGTTCGCTCTCAATCAGGGTGGGCACCAGCGAGCCGCAATCGACCGGAATAAAAGGCTTGTCGCGAAACGGCCCTGAGTAGTGGATGGACCGCGCAACCATTTCCTTTCCGGTACCACTCTCGCCCAGAATGAGCACAGGGTGCGAGCTGTTGGCGGCTTTGGCGATGATGCGATAAAGCTTTTCCATTTCGGGCGCCCGCCCCACGATGGCGCCGTATCCCTGCGTGGATTTGACTCTCTCGCGCAGCATGCGGTTCTCCGTCTTCAGTTTCAGATGGCCGGCCACGCGCGCCAGCAGCAGCTTGAGTTCGTCCATGGTGAAAGGCTTGGTCACGTAATCGTAAGCGCCATGCTTCATGGCCTGCACGGCCGATTGCACCGTGCCGTAGCCGGTCACAACGATTACCAGAGCTTCCGGTCTTTGCACTTTGATCTGGCGAAGCGCCTCCAGGCCGCTGGCCCCGGGCAAGCGCAGATCGAGCAGAACCGCGTCGACGGTCTGCATCTGCAGCAGGCGATAGGCGTGCTCGGCCGAATCGGCCGCGTACGCGGTGAAACCCAGCGAGTGGGCCACCTCACGACATGCGTCTCGGATCGATCGTTCGTCGTCGACGATGAGGAGGTTCAAAAAGTTGGCAGCCTCGATTTGAGGCGTAGCGAGAGTCGGACTTACTGCGGCTGACGTCATGGGATCAATTCCTCTAAAGGGATTTGAAGTCTTGTTTGTGGCGGAACTTCTGAATCGCGATGGGCGGTCTTCTGAAAGTCCCCGGCTGAATCGCTTGCTCGTGGCAGCAGGATCATCATCCGTGTGCCGCGCCCGGGTTCGCTGTGCACGTGGATCAGGCCGCCATTGCTGGAAATGATGTTGTGAACGGTGGTGAGGCCGAGGCCGTTTCCCTGGTCGGGACTCTTGGTGGTAAAGAACGGTTCGAACAGGCGCTGGCGCGTTTCCGCATCCATGCCGCGCCCGGTATCGGCCACTGTCAGGAGAACGCACGGAAAGGCAGTTTCACGGGCGAGCTCCGACTCGGGCAAGCTCTGCAGTCTGCAGTTGCTGGTTTCGACGGTGATGCTCCCACCTTGCGGCAAGGCATCGCGGGCATTCAGCACAAGGTTGAGAAGAATCTGCTGGGCTTGCGCCGGATCGATATTGACCAATCCCAAATCCGGAGCCAGTAGAAACTTGAGGGCAATGTTTTCACCGATGAGCCGGCCCAGCAGGTTCTGCATACCTGCTGCAACTTCGTTCAAAGACAGGCTCCGGCGCTCGGTGCCGCGCACCCGGGCCAAAACCAACAACTGCCGGAGCAATCCGCTGGCCTGCAGGATCGCGGAACGAATCTCATCGCCGTATCGCCGCAGGCGGTTGCCAGATTCGAGCCCGGCGAGCAGCAGGTCGCAGTTCAACATCACGCCGGTCAGCAGATTGTTGAAGTCATGAAAAACTCCTCCCGCCAGCCGGCCCACCGCCTCCCATCTCTGGCACTGCTGCAAGCGATGGTCCGACTGCTGATCGTCCGGCAGGCTTTCAATAATCACGAAAGAGTCCGACGCATTTTCCTCCTCGTCATCATTAAAGACACGCCAGGCTGTCCATTCCGTGCCGTTTGTCTGACCGCTGCGTTGATCGCTGGCAGTGCTGCGAGCCTGGAGGCGGAAGCTGCTCCGCCTGGCATCCATCAGCTCCTGCACGAGACGCGCAAGGTGATCGCGCTCTTCCGAACCAACCAGGTCATAGAGCTGCAACGGAAGAGTATTTCCGGATTTCCGGCCCAGGGTTCGTTCGAAGATGGGATTCATCTCGACGATGACTCCCTGCCGGTCGCAGCGTGCGACGCCCATGGGAGCGTTACCGAAGACGGAACGAAAGCCCGTTCCGCCCCTCGGTCCGGTTGGCGGCTCGGGCCAGCGAAGCGGTGCTGTGGCGCTCATACGCATACTGTCGCGCGGGAGGATTCCCGAAAGAAACCCCCTGATGGTGGCGCCGATACCTTGGTGTTTCCAAAATGGGACCGGCTCTGGGAGATCTTTCGTTCGACCCTAAATCTGCGCCACTATAGGGTTCCCCTAATGAAACCGAGAAGGGCAGACGTCACTCGAAAATGGGACACCCCTGTGGAAAAACCGGAAGAACGAAACGTTTTCAAGCAGATACAAGCAAAACAAAAAAGTGTGAGGAGGGCTTCCGAGGCACAGCTGCGGGGCGTTCTGCGGGCTAATTCCCGTTCGGAAGAAAAGCTTGGCCGTCGGCAACGGCGTTCTTACGATCAAGGACCGCAGGAACAGTCAGGCGGAAAGTGAGGCGGCGTCCTCGTGGCAACCGGATGCCGCTCGGATTCGCTACACCGTCGGAACGCACTATTGGCTGTACGGTTCCCTGTGCAAAGAGACTGGATGTCTGTAGGGGCAATCGTTTGCCATCGATGGTGATGGTGCTGAGAGTCAGCCGGACGTAGCCAGTGCTGCGTGACGCTGTTGATTCC
>JBAVAV010000058.1:0-4281 GCA_049585895.1 Candidatus Sulfotelmatobacter sp.
AAATTTCCCGGCGTGGACACAGTGCTTGGCCCGGAGATGAAGTCCACGGGCGAAGTAATGGGTGTCGGCGACACTTTTGGCGAAGCCTTCGCCAAAGCGCAAATTGCCGCCGGCCAAAAACTGCCCACGCAGGGCACCGTCTTCCTTAGCGTGACCGATAACGACAAGAGACAGGTCGTGCAGGTGGCGCGCAAGTTCGTGGATATGGGATTCAAACTAGCGGCCACCGCGGGCACCGCCGATGCGATTGAGTCTGCCGGCATGAGCGTGGAGCGCGTCTACAAGGTGAAAGAGGGACGCCCCAACGTGGTCGATCTGATCAAGGGCCAGCGCATTCATCTCATCATCAACACGCCCACGGGGCTGGAGCCGTGGTTCGACGAGAAGGCGATCCGGCGCGCAGCGGTCACGGCGAGAATTCCTACAATTACGACGTTGGCGGCGGCACGAGCCGCGGCGGAGGGAATCGCGTCGTTGCAGCGCGGCCACGTGAGCGTGAAGGCTTTGCAGCATCTGCATGCAGAGAGAGCCAGCGCGTCCCGATCTTCGTGAGTTCCACACAGGGCCGCCGAATGTGTTACACTTCGTTCACATGAGTAATACACTCACCACCTCGCCTTTCTAATGCACCTCTGTCCGCTTCGGCAGATGTCGCTTCGCTCGGACTTCCATCGAGCAGGATTGTGCCGCCATTCCGTGGAACGCATGTTCTCCAAAGAGTGGACTGCCGAGCCGCCGTGGATAAAGTATGTCGGCAGCCTCAATGGGCCGTAGGACCTCCTCGCGCCGGGATATTCGCGCGGATTACCCACCTCCTTGCTGGAGCCTGCTGTGTTACAATATATTGGTATGGGTAACACACTCACAGTCCGCCTGCCTGATGAGCTGCTGCAGCGCTTGCGCAAGAAGTCCCGCAGCACGGGGCTACCTGTGGGACGGGTGGTCCGTCAGGCTCTGGAGACCAGTCTTGACGGGGATGGAAACAATCCTTTGCTCCAGTTCGCCGGCTTGATCAAGGGCGGACCGCGGGATGTCTCCTCCCGCAAAGGATACTCCGTGAGTAATGCGGGCGGCCTACACAGCTGATTCTCGCTTTAGCCTCCAGTCCTATGTATTACAATAATTGCCGATGGGTAATACACTCACAATCCGGCTGCCGGAAGACCTCTTGGACTGGCTTAAAGACACTTCGCAACGCACGGGAATTCCCGTCGGTCGCCTGATCCGCGATCAATTGGAGAACGCCAAGTCCGAGGCTGGGCAGCAACGTTTCATGCGGCACGCGGGGACGTTCAGCGGCCCGCGTGATTTGTCGTCGCGCAAAGGCTATTCGCGGCGATGAAAGGAATCGCCGATACCGGGTTCCTTGTTGCTTTTCGCAATCGGACCGACGAGCATCACGCTTGGGCTCTGGACATTGCCCGTCGCGTTACCGAGCCACTTCTTACTTGCGAGTCGGTCCTCTCTGAGGCAGCCTTTCAAATCGGCTCGTCGGGGGCGGTTCTTTCGCTGATTGAGGACGGATTGCTGCAGCTTGCTTTCGACTTGAAGGCCAGCCTAACGCAAATTGAAGACCTCGCCGCCCGCTATGCTGACCGGCATCCCGATCTCGCCGATCTCTGTCTGATTCGCATGAGCGAGCTCTATCCGCGCCACACCCTGATTACCGTCGACCATGACTTCCGCGTCTACCGCCGCAACAAGCGGGGAGCCATCCCGCTGCTGACGCCGCCTAAGAAGTGATACGCTGAACTCGCTATGCTTCTTCACGGCATCTTCCCTCCCATCACCACGCCGTTTTATCCCGACGGCAACGTGTACTTTAAGAAACTCGAAAGCAATGTCGAGCGCTACTCGCGCACGCCGGCAGCTGGCATCGTCGTGCTCGGATCGACGGGCGAAGCCGTCATGCTCTCCGATCAGGAGGGCCGCGACGTGTTGAAATCCGTGCGGGATTCGGCCGCGCCACACAAAGTGCTGGTCGCGGGCACAGGGAGCGAGTCGGCAATCGAAACCCTGCGCCTTACCGAATACGCCGCCGAGCTCGGCTACGATGTCGCCATGGTGCGCACACCGCATTACTACAAAAAACAGATGCAATCGGCCAACATTTTGGCCTTCTACCGTACCCTGGCCGACCGCTCGCCGCTGCCAGTGATCATCTACAACTTCCCGCGGGCCACCGGCTACGATATCCCGGCCGAGCTGGTAATCGAACTGGCGGAACATCCAAACCTGATCGGCATCAAGGAATCGGGCGGCGACGTGGAAAAAGTCCGCAAAATGGTGGAAGGCACGCGACATATCAAACGGAGCGCCACGGTGACCGAGATATTTGATGCGGTCACTCCGCGCATGCTTGCGGCAGGGAAGGGCGCAGGCGCTCAAGCTGGGGAACTGGTGTCGGTGGCAGCGTTAACAGGAGCCGAAACTTCTCCACCTTTGCGCTCGGAACACGGAAGAGGGACGCGCCCTGAATCATTCGAGCAAAGCCCCGCCACGGGCAAGCCATCTTCCGCTTCGGTGACGGTGATTGGCAATCTGAAGACACGCCAGAAAGAGGTCGGCTTCCAGGTGCTGGTGGGCGCGGCGCAGAAGCTTCATGCCTCCCTCGATGCTGGCGCGGTGGGAGCGGTCTTGGCCTTCGCGTGTCCGGCCCCCACGGCGTGCTACGAAATCTATGCCGCGTGGAAAGAAGGCGACGCCGGACTGGCCAGCCTGAAGCAGCAGCGCATCGTGCAAGCGGCGCAACGCGTAGTGAGCGATCTCGGCGTCCCGGGAGTGAAGTACGGCATGGATTTCAACGGCTACTATGGCGGTCCCGCGCGCCTGCCTTTCCTGCCGTTGACCGCAAGTGTGAAAGCGGAAGTCGAGCGGCTGCTGGCGGATGTAAGGAACTAAATGAATGTCGCGCAAACCGCGCAACTCGCGTTGCGCGAGCCAGCGGAGTGTGATACAACTCACGCCCAAATGGCGAAACCGCATTACCTCCGCAATCTTGTCTTTCTTCTTGTGTCCACCACTTTTCTCCTGGCTAAGAACGAACCTGGCATTGTCATGATGTGGCCTGCGGACAAACCTGCCCTCAAGCTGACTTTCGAGAAATTTAGACAAATGGCCTCACACGCCGGGCAAAACACATTTATTTCCGACGTGACCGTGCTGAACCTTACAGACAAGCAAATCCCGCGCGCCACTTTCACCGTGTATCTGATGGATAAGAACAAGGTACGAATTGGCGAAGGAGTCCTACAAGTCTCAGAACTGGAAGCTGGGCAGGCGGCAAAGCTTCAATTCCAATGCAACGCGGTTGGGGTTCCTGCCGCGCTCGCGTTGTCGGCCAAGAAGGATATGTTGGCCCAACCCGCAGCCAAAACGATTCCACTGAAAATCATCTCCGTGCCGGCAGGCGCGAAATTGAAGGTTGATGGGCAAGAGGCGGGCACAACGCCGATTATGGTCCGGCTGACCGTCGGCGTGCATCAGCTCGATATGACCAAAGACGGCTACGCGCCGGGAAACACTCCCTTAGAAGTGACTGCCGATGAACTCCCGGGTGGCAGTATCACGGTGGAACTGGGCGGGCTATTGCGGGACACACTCGAACTGAGGGACGGATCGCTGGTGCTTTGCGATGTTCTCTCCGTGACCATGACACAGGTCATGGTTCGTGTCGATGGTAAAGACCGAGCCTATGACCGGAACCAGGTGAAAAGAATCATGCTGGTGGAACGGGAAGTGATCGAGCCCGCCGAGCAGTCGCACCCATGATGCCAGGAAGGGCGCGTTTTGATTCACGAGAGAAATCGGTAGTGATTTAGCCCACTCTCATTCCAACGAGTCATCCCGAAGCCCCGCGCCTCACCGGAGTGGCGAGAGCCTGCCCTGAGCGAAGTCCAAGGAGATCCCGCGCGGAGTATTGCAAACCTCCCACTGCCGAGAAATCTGACGACTTGCGACGAATACTCCATTGTCGTATACTGACTTCGAACGAACGTTCGAACCAGCAGGCCATGGCGAGCCCTTCCACCGCATCCCGCATTTCGCCGCAGCGGCGGCATCGCGCCGCAACCGCCACATCGCCGGCCACCCGCTACGACCGGCGCCTGGCCGAGATCCTTACTCACGCGACCGACGTCTTCTGTAAGAAAGGGTACGAAGGCGCGTCCATGCGCGACCTTTCCCGCGCCACGGGCATGTCGCTGGCCGGGCTTTACTACTATTTCGAGTCGAAAGAGCGCTTGCTCTTCCTCATTCAGAAGCATACGTTCTCGACCATCG
>JBAVAV010000059.1:0-5635 GCA_049585895.1 Candidatus Sulfotelmatobacter sp.
CGCTCCGGCAGGCTCCGCGCCCGATTTTGCCGAGTTCTTCCCGGTGGTTCTCGCAGCCGCACAGTCGGGCGACGCGATCGGAAAGCGGGTTCTCACCGTAGCCGCCGGCGAACTTGCGCGACTCGCCACCATGGTCGTGAGCCGTCTTTTTCCTCAAGAACATCGCTCCCCGTCGTCGACCGTCCCGATGGCCATGGCTGGCGGAGTCTTTCGTCATGCGGCGATCGTTCGCGAGGTTTTCTACAATGACGTTTGCAAGGCGCATCCGCAGATCGTGCTGAATTCTGACGTCGTCGAGCCCGTTCTCGGTGCGCTGCAGATGGCACGACGGTCCGCTTCGTAAGCGCGCGCAAACGAACATAGGTTTGGAAGCAATCCAATCAGAGTGGGACATTCTGCATACCTCGCGTTTGCCGGAAAACGTAAAAACCTGCCTGCGGAAGGAATTCGAAAACAGAAGATAAGTTACGAAGAAAAAGAAATTAGATACTGAAACCGAGAACCGAGAACTGAGAACTGTTTTTACTTCTTCACCTCTTCCCGCTTCCCGTGCATCAACTCCACCACGGCCTCGTATAGGCGCTTGCGTGTCTCATGACGCTCATACGCGCGCGTGATATAGCGGACGCGCAACTCCACGCCCGACCCTGATGGCCGCACGTTAATCGCCGGCTCTGCCGAAAATGCCTTCACCCGGTACTTGGTTGTCGCACTCTGCCACTCTGCTTCGGCTTTGTGCGCGTTATCTTCGGTGTCTTTGCTTACCAGTTTCTGCAGACCGTCGATCACCCTGTAAGGATCCTGATCCGCCGGCACCGTCAACTGCAATTCGTCCCACATCCACTGCCCTGAGGTTGAAAGATTGAAATAGTGTCCTTCAATGGCAAAGCTGTTGGGGAACGCCACCTTGCGCCCCGTAGGATGCCCAGCGTCGGTCCAGTTGCCGGTTTCCATCAGCACCGTGCGTAGTAATCCAATCTCCACTACCTCGCCGCCCACTCCGTTGATCTCCACCCAGTCGCCCACCCGGATGCCGTTGCTGCCCATCAGCACGAACCAGCCGAAGAAGGGCACGATAAAATCTTTCAGCGCAACCGTGAGCCCTGCTCCGATAAAACCCAGAATCGTGGCCGTCTGTGTGGGCATGCCGAAAACGACCAGCAGAATCACGATTGCGCCCACAGCCTGCGCGGCAAACTTCACCACACTGCGCAGGGTATCGATGCGCTTGTTCTCCGTGGCCATGCCGCTGAACATCTGGTCGATCAAGCGGCCTGCCAGGTAAACCAGCAGTACCACCAGCAGAATCCACAACACGGACTCCAGAATGCTATGCAGCGCCGCGCGCTCCCGCGTCTCCACCAACGCAATCCAGCTGGTATAGACTTCGCTGAGCTCCTGCTCATCCTGGATGCGCCGTCCCCGGTCCGCGAGGTTCCTCTGATCGAGCGTGTAATGTTTGAGCGAATCCAGCGCGGACTTCGCTGCCGACTTCGACTCGTCCCGGCTCGCACCCTGAGCGCTTTTGGCAAAGCCTTTCGCATGCTGCTTGGCTGTTTCCCGGCTTTCTTTCTCCTGTTCCACTTGCGCGGCCAGGGTCGCACGCCGCTTGAGTAAGTACTGCTGCTTGTCGAGCGCTTCCTGCCGCGCGCCGCTCAGCGCCGTCTTCTTTTCCCGCAATGCCTGCCAGGCGCGGAATACCGGTAGCAAAGTGTGCGCCCGGTAGCCCTGCTCGTGAGGATTCACCGCCGACCCGACAGACGAATCGCTGTGTGCGCTGTCGTCGTGTTCCGCCTTCAAACGTTTGATCTTCGACTGCGGATCCCCTCCTGCCTGTTCCAGATCTTCCGAGGCGTCGTCAAACTCATCCTGATCCAAGTCCATCTGCGCCTTGGCGACGTCGATCTGGTCCTGCAGATTGTCTTTCTGTGCCTCGGGCGCGGCCGCCAGCTTGCGCGTCAACAACGTGATGCCTTCCTGGTCTTCCTTCAGCGCCTGCTCGGCTTTGTCTTTTCTTACCGCCAGTTGCCTGGCCTCGGGCGAGAGCGCTGGAGGATTCTCTTCTGCCGTGCGCACGGCATCGAAGAAAGCCAGGTCCACCTCGTGGTCGCCCACCTTTAACGCTTCGTGCGCGAGGGGCTGCTCTTCGGCAATCGCGAGCGCCGCCATCCGCCGCGCGGTCAGCAGCGGCCGTTGATCCACCAGCGGGTGCGTCGTCGACTGCTTCTTGTCGAGGGATTTTTTGGTAGCCGCCGCTTTCCCCGATTCGTCCGCTTCCGTCGGGGGCGCCAACTCGCGTGTCCATAACACACCCACGGCCGCCGCAACCACCAGCAGCAACAGCACAATCGCGGTAGTCCACTGATGAGTCTTCATAAGAATCCAAAACTGATTATAGAGACGTAGCTTGCTACGGCTCTAACCACGACTACGGCGCCCAGTCAGCGATGAAAATATTAGTTTCGTGCGGCGCCTTGGCGTTACGGTTGGACGCCCACACCAGCTTCTTTCCATCCGGGCTGAACATGGGGAAGCCGTCAAAGCCATCGCTGTAAGTGATGCGCTCCAGCCCTCTGCCGTCAGGATCGATCGTCCACAATTCGAAATTTCCCATGCCGCCCGTCGAGTGTGTCACCGGATCGTAATTCGAAGAAAAAATAATCCGCCTGCCGTCGGGAGAGAACGACGGCCCAAAACTAGCCGCGCCCAGATTTGTGATCTGCCGCTTGCTGCTGCCGTCGGCTTTCATGATCCAGATTTCGAGCGAAGTCGGCCGGATCAGGCTCTGCTTCAGCAGTTCCTTGTAGTCGGCGATTTCTTTCTCCGTCCTGGGGTGGTATGCGCGATAAACGATCCACTTGCGGTCGGAGGAATAAAACGGTCCGCCGTCATAGCCGAGTTCATGCGTAAGCTGCTTGACATGCTTGCCGTCGGCGTCCATCGAGTAAATATCGAGATCGCCGTTGCGCAGGGAAGTGAAGACGATCTTTTTGCCGTTGACCGAAATCGTAGCCTCGGCGTCGTAGCCGGGTGTGTTCGTCAGTTGCTTCAGGTTCGAGCCATTGGGATTGGCGGTGAAAATGTCATATCCGGGATACACGGCCCACACGTATCCCTTTGAAAAATCCGGTCGCGGAGGACACTCCGGGCTCGCAAGGTGGGTCGACGAGTACAAAATCTTCTTGCCATCGGGATAGAAGTAGCTGCACGTCGTCCGTCCCTTGCCGGTCGAGACCATGTGCGTGTCACTGCCGTCGATATTCATGACGAAGATCTGATCGCACTTCACATCGCCGTGACCGGCCGGTCCTAGAGACGACTGAAAAATCAGCTGCTTGCCGTCGGCGGAGAAGTAGGCCTCCGCATTCTGTCCGCCAAATGTGAGTTGGCGAACATTGTGCAGATGGCTCTCCTGCGGCGTAGCGAGATCAAGAGGATCGGAGGTCGGCGCAGCGGTTAGGTATGGGACAGCCAGCAGGAGTGCGACGATCATCCTCATGGGATGTTCGCTAGTGTAGCAAAGAGGCGGGGCAAGTCTTCGGCCTGCAATAAGCCAACGGGCCTTGCAAAGTAGGATTCCACGAATTCGCTTGTGCCTCTGTGCCTCTGTGACTCTGTGGTGAACCGACTTTCGGAGAGAACGTTACTTCCGAAAGTAATTGTGAATCGCCTCCGCCTGCGGTTGGGTTACCACCGCCGATAGCGCCGCCGGGTCTGCCTGCTTCACAGCCTTAACGCTGCCGAAATGTTCGAGCAGGCGCCGCGTGGTACTGGCCCCGACCCCCGGAATGTCTAACAGTTCGGTCGAGCGGTCGCGCATCTGTCGACGCTTGCGGTGGAAGGTCAAGGCGAAGCGGTGGGCTTCATCGCGAATCAGCTGTACAAGATGCAGCACAGGAGAGTGATGATCGAGAGCGATGGGCTCTCTCTCTTGCCCGTAAACGTAAAGAATCTCTTCGCGCTTGGCGATGGCCGCAAGAGGCTGATTGATGATCTGGAGCGATTCGAGCGCTTCGGCCGCGGCGTGGAGCTGGCCCAGGCCGCCGTCGATCAGAACCAGATTGGGCATGTACTTGTTTTCTTTTTCTTGTTCCTGCAACACACGCCGGTAGCGGCGCGTAACCACTTCGCGCATGGATGCAAAATCGTCCACGCCTTCGACCGTGCGAATAATGAATTTTCGGTAATCAGATTTCTTCATCTGCCCGTCTTCCCACACCACCATCGAAGCCACGGTCTCTGCGCCCTGAATGTGCGAAATATCGAAGCACTCGATGCGCCTGGGGAGCTCAGGCAGGCTGAGCGTTTCCTGGAGATCTTCCTGAATCTTGCGGGCATTGGGCTTGAGGATGCGAAAACGCTGATCATAGGATTGCCGGGCATTGGTCCCAGCCAGATCGATAAGCCCGCGCTTGTCGCCGCGCAGTGGGACCAGAATGTGAACCCGCAAGCCGCGGGCGTTCTGGTCCGCGCCCTGGTCAGAGAGCAGATCCTCAAGCGCTTCCCGATCCTCGAAATCCACCGGAACGTACAAATTGCGAGGCACATAAGGTTGGCCGATGTAGAGCTGCTTGAGCAGGGCGGAGAAAAATTCGCCAGGATGGAACTCATTCGCGGTGGAGGAATCCCTCGAACTCCCTTCGCCTGCGCCGCCAGGCAAGACCGGCTCAGCGTGGCCCGTGGAAGCGTCGGCATCTGGGGGCAATGCGAAATCCGGCAAATCTTCCCAGAAGAATTCGCGGCGGTCGACGACTCTTCCTGCGCGCATGTGGAATAAATTTATGGCCAGCATGCCCTTCTCGTAGTGATAGCCGAAGACATCGGCGTCGTCGCCTTCGGCGGCGGCGATGCGCTGGCGTTCCTGCAACTGCTCGACGGTAGAAATCAGGTCACGATATCTGGCGGCCCGCTCGTATTCCTGTGACTCCGCCGCCAGTTCCATACGGGCGTGCAACGACTTGCTGAGATCGGTGGGGCGGCCTTCCAGAAACAGTTTTACGTCGCGCACGGCTTCCTGATAGACCTCCGGCGTAGTCAAATCCTTCACGCAGGGGCCGAGGCAGCGTTTGATGTAGTACTGCAAACAAGGACGCGGATGAAAACGCGTCAGATCCACCTTGCAGGAGGGAATCAGAAAGTTGCGGTGGATGAGATCGACAATGCGATAAGCGAGGTTGGCAGGGAAGTACGGTCCGTAGTAGGCGCTGCCATCTTTGCGCAAACGGCGCGTCACGTAGACGCGTGGCCAGCGCTCGCTCAAGGTGAGCTTCACGTAAGGATAGGTTTTGTCGTCGCGCAACAGGATGTTGAAGCGCGGCTTGCGCTGCTTGATTAAATTATTTTCAAGGGCAAGGGCTTCTTTATTGTTGGCGACCACAACATAATCGACATCTACTACCTCGCGGACTAGGGCGCCGGTCTTGGCGTCTTCCCAGCGGCCTTCGTGGAAGTAGCTCGATACCCGGCTGCGCAGGTTTTTGGCTTTGCCCACATAGATCACATTGCCTTCGGCGTTCTTGTAGAGATACACGCCAGGCTCGGTGGGACTGGTGCGGATTTTGGCGTGAAGATCCATGCGGCGGATATTTCTATTTTACGGTCTTACTCGAGTTTGGTCACAAGCGGACGCCGCGGT
>JBAVAV010000060.1:0-2070 GCA_049585895.1 Candidatus Sulfotelmatobacter sp.
CCTGCGAGGCCAGCAAACCTAATTCTTCAGGTGCAGGTGAAGTCAGAATTTCGCCGTCGCTGGCGGTACGTTCTTCAACGCCGAAGCGGAGATCTTTGGGGACGGGCGGTTCGACGCGGTCGAAGAAGAAGTCGTAGAGCTGGGGGCGAGCCTGCCGCCCAATCTCGATGGCGTCTTCGAAGCCGGCGGTGGTCACCAGAGCGGTGCGCGCGCCTTTGCGCTCGAGCAGGGTGTTGGTGCCGACAGTGGTACCGTGCAGCAGGGTTAGTTCGCCGGCGGGGCTGATTTGGCGGAGCGCTTCGATGATTGCCTCCGAGGGATCGGCTGGAGTGGAGAAGACTTTCAACATGCGCAACCGGCCGCTCTTTCTATCGATCCAGACACAATCGGTAAAAGTGCCGCCCGTGTCGATGGCGACGCGGAGCGGCTTGGAGCGGCGGGGCATGAAGTTGAATTCGGAGAATTTAGGGTAACATTTGCGGCTATGAGATACGCATTTCTCGTCGAGACGTACGCCACCGAGCGCGTGAAGGTGGTCAGCGTGTGGAGCGAGTTCCGGAACGAAGATCTCCCGGTGCGGCCGCGGGAGGACGATCCTCGAGGACGCAGTGTGCATGAGCAGATGGTGCACCAGTGCGTGAGCGAAGACCTCTGGTTCCGCAACATGCTGGGAATCGATGTGGGCACGCCTCCGCTGCCGCAGCAGGAAATACGCTTGGAGTTCTTGAAGCGGTATACCGAGGACAGCGGGAAACGGCTGGCGGCGTTGTCAGGGAAAGATGAGGATTGGTGGGAAGAGAATGTCAAGTTCTTTGATGTGCAGCGGTCGCGGGCCTGGGTGATGACGCGGCGGATCGCGCATACGTCGCATCACCGGGGACAATTGATGGCCATGTTGCGGATGCTGGGGAGAGAGGTGCACAGCAATTACGGGCCGACTGCGGATACGGGCGGGCTGATGCAGAATCATGCGCCTACGATTTATGCGTATCCGAGTGTAGAGGCGCTGTTGGCCGGGGAGGATGCTGGAGGCACGAAAGCCGCGTTGCCGGGGACGGGCGAAAAGGCAGTAACCGAGCGGCCGGACTAGGCAGGTAATCTCTCAGCGGCTCAGAGCGCGTTGAAAAACAAAAGAGGCACGCATCGCGCATGCCTCTGGGTCCAGGCTCCAGACACAATTTTGGAGCGTAAGCGTGCTATTGCTTGTTCGCCACAAAGCTGCTGGTGGTTCCATGCAGCTTGTCATCCACAGCGATTTTCATGGACTTGCCGTCGGCAGCAACCGTCATGTGTGAAACGCTGATTACTTTCCCATCCCGCTTGTCGGTTTCCGTTATGGTGGACTTGCCCATGCTCTTCAAGGAGACGCTGCTGGTACCAGGATCGCCCGCGTAAGGAGCATCCGTACCGTCAAGCTTCGCGGTATAGGACTGCCCGGTCGGGGTGGTCATGGACATCTTGCCTCCATCGACTTTGTAAGTAAACGTCAGCCCGTTATCTGACAGGCTGTCCATCTTCGCGGCTTTCCATGACCCGGAGACGGCGTGCGATCCGGCCGGTCCTTTCGCCACTCGCGTCGCTTCGCCCTTGCCGGTGACCGGATCGGCGTTGGTGGCACTGCTGTCGCTGAATTCAAAAGTGGCCGTCTTGCCATCGGATGAGATCGTGGTCTTCGACGTGGCGACAACCTTGCCGTCTTTCTTGTTGGTTTCCATCACGGTATGATCGTCCACGACTTTGACGCTCATCGTGTCGAAGTACGGATGTCCCGTCACTTTCTGATCCGTGCCATCCGCCTTGACATCAATGGGAGGCACACAAGTCTTGCAATGGTACATACCGTTTTGCAGCAGATAAACATCCGGTTTGGTGGGCATCTGGGCTGTCTTCATATCAATTTTCCAGGTGCCGTCGAAGGCGCTCTGCGCCAGGGCTAAAGCCGGCAGCAGCAAAGCCAATAGGAATCCGAACATGAACACTTTCTTCATTGCATTTTCTCCTCAAATTTGAAATCAAATTCAAAGCTTGGGTTCGGGCGAGCGCTAATGTACACCCCCATGCTTGTCCTAT
>JBAVAV010000061.1:0-7475 GCA_049585895.1 Candidatus Sulfotelmatobacter sp.
GTGCTCAATGCTTTCGATCGCCTTGACCATCAGAAACTTCCTCTGTTCATAGGAGCCGTAAGCGCCCTCGAATTGTCCGTTTCCTCCGTGTCCGGAGAGCGCCTCAAAACGCGTGATGAGGGTCCGCCCCGCCACCGCAAAAAGGAGAGTTCCCACGAAGGCGACGATAACGATGAGATACATTCTTCGGCCGCGAACGCCAAAATGCCAAAGGCAGACTGCACCTGAAATTATGAGATCAATAAATCCAGCCCGAGAAGCGGTCAGAAACAGACTTCCCAGCATCACCAGCATACAAACAGCCCAAACAAGCTTCGTCAGCGCATTCTTGGAGGTAAGCAGAAAAGCAAAGCAGAAAGGAAATGACAGTACGATGGCGAACGCCAGATCATTAGGGTTCTGATAAATGCCTCCCATAACCCCTTCCAGGCGAGGCGTGTTATGGCCCTTGATGATCGAAAGTATGGCAATGACAGCCACCGCCCCAGCCTGCACAAAGATGATACGGCGCAGTCTTTGAACGCTGGTAACCAGGAGAAACGTAAGGATCCAGGCAACGATGACCTTGGAGAAGTCGATCGTGGCGGAGAACGCCCCGCCTCTCCACGTGGGCGAAAGGAGGGCCGATAAGAACAACACCACGCATAAACCTGCGAGGTATTTCGCTTCGGGCGGAAGATCCTTCAGCTTGCGCTGCGATTTGCTTCCGCTCGATAATAGCCCGAGAATCATGCCGGCAACCGTGACCTTGGCCAGATAGGGCACTGGGATCCAGTCCTCGGGTCGAGCACAATACACGAAATAAAAAGCGCTTAACCAGAAGAAAGCTACGCCCGAGCGGTTGCGTCCTCCCCTGTCCGCGAGATCGAACGCTGAGTTCTGTGTAGCCATCAACGGCTCCTCTCGCCGCAAACGTCGCTAACAGAGATTGCTTCCGGCTCATTCCCCTCTGTAGCTTTGGTCCCGCTGGCAGCGATCGCTTCCAGTAACTGAGCGAACTTATGGCTTACCTCGGGCCAGTCATATCGGCAGGCTACGTCGACGGCAGCACACTCGTATTTGCCGCGAAGTTCGTCGTCCTGCAGCAGAATCACTACTGCCTGCGCGAACCCACCGGCCTGGTCGGCCAGCACAACGTCTCGCCCATCGTGAACATCCAGTCCTTCAGCGCCGATCGAGGTCGAAACTACTGCTTTACCCATTGCCATCGCTTCGTAGATCTTCAGACGGGTTCCGCCTCCGATTCGGAGCGGGACCACTACCACGGTAGCTTCCTGCAAATGGCTCTGCACGGCAGGGACGGAGCCGGTCACCTCGATCGAATCCGAGGCAAGCTTCTGCACACGCCGGACCGGATTCCGTCCTACGATGCGGAAATGCGCGGAGGGCACTCTCTCCTTGATCGTGGGCCAAACTTGGCCGCAAAAATACTCGACTGCGTCGATATTCGGTTCCCAGTCCATGGCGCCAACGAATATGACCAGTGGTTTGACCGCTGCCTGGGCCGCTCGCCGAAAATTCCGCAGATCCACTCCCGTAGGGACCACGCTAATGCGCTTCCGATCAACCCACTTGCTCATCAGTTGACGATCATGCTCAGAAACCGCGATCACATGGTGAAATTTTCGAACTACAGACTCCTCGTATTGGAGCATTTTCTTGTACTCAACTTTGTATATCAGGCGCTTCACAAAATTGGATTCAGCCACGCAGTGACGGCGCCAGATTTCACTCTCGACATTGTGTTGAAAGAGCACACTCCGAATGTCCAGCGTTCGTGGAAAATTCACCGCCGCATCCAGAAAATCGCAGATCACGATCTCGAAACTAGGCCGGGCATACCAGTGAGCAATCCTTTCCCGGACGGTCGCCGACGCAAACCGGCGGACCGCATAAGGAATCCCGCCCGGCAGACCAAGAATATAGTCCATTCCACGATTGAGAAAGCGATCCGATTTCCCAATACATAGGCACACTGCGCCGGGAAACTCTTCTTGCAAGGCGCGTTCATACTCCAAATCAAGATCCCCGCCGTAATAGGAAAGAAACGTGAGTTCGTGCCGCGTTGCTAGGCAGCGCGCGATGTTGTACGAGCGAATATCGCCGCCGCTGTGCGGCGGCAAGAGTTTGTTCGCCTTTACCCAGAGCGTCCTCAGCGGTTTGGCCCTCGGTTCATCGACGCCCCTGCACGGTTTCGCAGTTGCTGCTTACTTCCCGTCATGGCTCTGCGGTTGATCTCCAATAAGTTCGAACTGATCGAAGGGCACAACAATATCGTTGCCCAGTGTCAACATCCGAATGTCCAGAAACTTGTCTGTCGGTGGCGCCCACAGCTGATTTTCATAAAGCAGCAGATTGGCCGATTGCTGCTGCCCTGTGGAGAGAATCGGAAAGCGGCCCAGCAACCTAAATTGCTTCGACAGCAGCAGATCACGGAGTGCGCGTTGCACCTCGAAGCTCAAGCGCATTTGATCGGACACGACGACAAAGCGAACACCATCGCGGCGCATCAAGTCTTCGATGCCCTCGCGGTCATGAACCAGTTCCTGGGAGCCCCAGCGCTTATCGATCCGGACTGTGTAGAGCGCCTTGCGAAGCACCAGAAAGTGACGGTGTGGATCATTCGCCCGCAGAAAGAAAATGAAGTTCCCAGGCAAGTCGCCGTCGTAGAGAATGATGCCGCCAGGCGCGATTTGGGTGACTGCTTTTGCCGCCGCGGAATAACCCGAGACATTGGGGCGCTGATAGGACCACGCTACAACCAGAGAACTTCCCAGCAACACCACCGCAGCGACACCGGCGACGGCTCTTAGCGGTTGACGGGTAAACATCTGTGTCAGCATTCCGGCTATAAAGTAGGTGAAGGGTGGCAGCCAGTAAAGGGTGTGGCGCGCATCCTTGAGTCCAATGAGGGTGAATGTTACGTAGCAGGATCCGATCCAGGTCAACATGAGGAGCGTGTTTGTTCTTCGATCCCAGCGTGGGCTGGTCACAAGTCCCAAAAGGGAAAGTGCCAATAGGGTCCACCCCAGTTGTCCGGGCAGGCACTTCCAGTAGAAAGCTAGCTTGGCTATGCCAGAGACTTCACTATCGGTTAGGTTCATTACCGTGGTCTGCCAGTGGGCGCGGTAGACCAGAAGGTAGTAGGGACCGGCGATCAAGGCAACGCTCAACACGCTCCACAAAACCGCCGGTTTCAGCAGCAAGCGCCAGCGGCCTATAGCGATGGCAGACGTCAGGCAAAACAGGGACAAGTAAACGCTATTCTGCTTCGTCAGCAAAGCCGCACTTGCAAATCCCACAAACCAAAATAACGTCGACCTCTTCTCATAGAGAAGATATTTAATCCAGCAGCAGGAAGCGGCGACGCAGAGGCTTAAACATGGGACCTCGAGCATCACCGCCTTCTCGAAGAGCAAGAGTGCAGGCAGCAGAGCCAGCAGGGCAGTGGAGAGAGCCGCCGTCCACTCGTTCTGCAACTCCCTGACGGTCTCGAACCATGCGAGCAGGCCCAGAAGCGTGAAGGCGAGAATCGTGAGGCGCGCCGCAACCACGCTCGGTCCCAGCAAAAGAAAGGACAGTCCTTCAAACGCATAAAACAGGGGTGGCCAGTGGATCACGCCAATGGCCGGATACTGCGCATAAAACTGGTAGGTGTAGTCGATCGGGTGGGCGGGATGATCGTGCAGCAAACCGGCGGCATACAGACCCGTCACCGCGTGCTGTGCTTCATCCACGTTGTAGCTGAACTCTCCTGTATGGATGCCGCGAACCGTTACCACCGAGCAGACAACCAAGACGCATAACAGGAGCACAAGAGAACCACTCGCCCATCGCCGTGGAACCACACTCGCGCTCCTGATTTCAGGATCAACGGAAATGCTCAGATTCATTTAGGTCCAAACCGCCTTCCGGCCCGTGACAAAGTGCGCGAAGGCGACAATGGCGGCTGTGTTCAGCACAACAAAGGTCAGAGCCGCATCAGCCACACGAGCCAGAGGTCCACGCCCCAGCCCCGCGAGCTTCAGCAAACTCAACCCGTAAAACCCTGCCTGCAAGACCAAAGCAGCGCGATACACCGGCTGACGCAGCAGGAGCGAAATCACGAAGACGACCACTAAACCGAAGGGGACCGCCAGCCTCAGCAGTTTGTGGCTGACGAACTCGAAACGGATCAGATTCGCGCGCGATAGCAGCCAGGGCGCCAGTTGCAGCAGTTGATAATTGCCGCCTAAAGTTCGCACTTTGCGGGCGAATTCGCGTTCCACACCCAAATCTGGAGAATCCCACGCGCGCGCTCTTGGATCAAATACGACGCGCGCGCCCTGTCTCACCACGTTCATCGGAATCAGGACGTCATCGAGTATGGTTCCCGACGGAACCGGAATCAGCAGTTCGCGGCGAACCGCATAAATTGCCCCCGTCGCGCCGACCACCGAGCCCGAAGCAGATTCCAGTTCCCGCACACACTTCTCGATTCGCCAGTAAAGGCCCATGCCCTTTATGCTCTCGCCGGAAGCGGAATCTCCCAGCATCAGTTCCCCGCTTGCGCAACCCACTGACGGATCTGCGAAGTTCTCCATAAGCAAGCGAAGAGCTCCAAACTCGAGTCTTTGGCGGGCGTCGGTGAAAACGACGAGTTCTCCGCTCGCCGCTGCGATTGCCTGGTTCAGTCCATCCGCTTTTCCATTGGGCTTGGGAACCAGCACTACCTTCACGCGCGCATCTCCTTCGTACCGCGCCAAAATTTCATTGGTCCCGTCTGTTGAACCATCCGACACGATCACGATCTCACGCCGATCATCGGGATAATCCAGGCTCAGCAGATTCCGTAGTTTGCCGTCCACAACGGCGGCTTCGTTCCGCACAACCATCACCACGGAGATGGGTGGGGCAAATGCGGCTCGCCGAACTGGCGATGGCTTCAGGTATTGCCGCACCCAGAGCCAGCAGGGATAGCCAACATAAGAGTAGGCAATGAACGCCGCCGCGGCCCAGAACAGCTCTCTCATTGCGCACCCCGGCCGAGCACGACGATCTTGACGGTCTGGAACATGATCAGCAGATCCAGGCCCACGGAAGCATTCTTGATGTAAAAGAGGTCGTACTGGAGTTTTTCGCGCGCATCCTCGAGCGTATTGGCGTACCGGTAACGCACCTGCGCCCAGCCTGTAATACCCGGGCGAACCATATGCCGCACTCCGTAGTAGGGAATTTCCGCGCTCAACCAGCCAACAAATTCCGGCCGCTCCGGGCGTGGGCCCACAAACGCCATATCGCCTTTGAGAACACACCACAGCTGAGGAATCTCATCGAGCCGGGAGAGACGCAGGAACCTTCCTGCGCGCGTGACTCGGGGATCGTCGTCTGACGCCCAGGTGGCACCGGTATCAGCCTCTGCGTCCGGACGCATGGTGCGAAACTTGTAACAGTGGAAGTGTTTCCCACCCAGTCCCACGCGCTTTTGGCGGTACAGTATCGGGCCCGGAGAATCCAATCGAATGGCCAGGATAATAAAGGGCAGCAACGGCGACGCAAGCACCAGCCCAATCGCCGCAACCAGGGTTGAGAACGACCGCCGGAGTAGCTGGAAGCCCCCATCAAACCGAAAACCCTCAGAAAAAATCAACCAACTGGGATTGAGCTGCTCAACTTCAATGCGCCCCGAGATTTTCTCCAGCCAGGAAGTGGCTTCCTCTACCTTCACGCCGCTCAGGCGAATGGCCAGCAACTCTTCCACCGGAAGCGTACCGCGGCGGTCGCGCATGGCCACAATCACCCGGTGCACGCCCTTCGCCTGCGCCAGCCTTAGCAGGTGCGAGGCCACATTCGCGCGCGTTGGTTCCTGTTCTTCGAGGTTGCCCGTCCATCCCACGACCTCAATGCCCTGATCCGAAAGGCGCCGCAACCCATCCACCAGGCGCTCGGCGCGCTCACCCGTGCCCAGAACGTAAACCCGTTCGCGCAAGTAAGGTTGCTTAACCAGCCAGGAATATGCTGCCCGCCAGGTAAACAGGGTGATGGTCAGAATGATCAGACCCACCAGAGCAGAGTCGTTTCCGGGCAGAAGAGTGGGAAAGAGGAGACCCACGAGCGACAATGCCAGCGCCACAAAGCCCAGCACAAGCAACAGGCGGAATGCCTGCGCCCACTTATCGCTCAGACTGGAAGCGTCGTACAGGTCGAACCAGTGCGAAAACAGCAGCACCACACCGGTGACTGTGAGAATCTTCAGATACCCGCCTTCGACATTGAGCAACAACCAGCTGTCGTCCCGGTTCTGAAGCATGGTCCCGCACATGAACGAGAACCAAACGATCAGGGCCTCGCCCGCCAGAAGAACTAGCGTGCGCAGCGGGTAATACACTTTGAAAAGCCGGATCACGTTTCCCCTAGAGCTTCCGCTCGATCTCCCTCTTCTCGTACGTTTCGTAGTAGTAGCGCGCGTAGTCGGAGACCTCGCCATCTGCTCCGTTGAGGACCACGCCCACGAGAACCTGGTCGGGAAACTCTTGCCTTGCCCGGCGCGCCATGTCGAAGGGCGTCGCGTTGCAACGTACCACCATCAAGACGCCATCACACGCCTTAGCCAGCAAACTGGCGTCGGACACCGGTATGGCCGGGGGAGAGTCCAGAATGATCCAATCGAACAAGGGTTCGACTCGCTGCAACAAGAACTTCAGCCGCCCGTTGGCTACCAGTTCGGCGGGATTCGAAATCTGAGGGCCGCTGGGGATGAAAAAGAGATTCTCCACCGGCCCGCGTTGCATGATCGAAAATTCGTCATTCTCTCCCCGCAGGTAGTCGGCCAGGCCAGGCGTGTGAGTCGTACCCATCATGGTGTGCAACTGGGGAGCACGCAGGTCCCCATCGATGAGCAGCACCCGGCGCCCATGCTGCCGCACCATGACCTGTGCCAGGTTTGCCGCGGTGAACGACTTGCCTTCCTTGGGCAGTGCGCTGGTCACCAGGATTTTTTTCAGCGTCATCTTTTCCCGCGTGTGATAAAGCCGGGAGCGCAGGGTACGGAATTGTTCCGCGCCTCGAGCCATATCGTCTCCATTGAAGAAAAGCACGGTCTTCGGATCTGGTTTCCACGGCAGGTGGACCGAACGCGCCGACAGTGCTTCAACACTGAATGGACTGGCGAATAAGGGTGCCGCCGCATTCGCCGGCACACCGGCCGGCACGGCTGCGGTGCGCGGTTCCTGAGCGAGCGCCGGTTCTTCCCCCGCGGCCGGCCCGGGCACGAAATTCGGCTGGACGGGAACTCCCTGCAAACTGGCGCGCTCCTGTTCGGCTTTTTTCAGTGCTTCATGAATTCGACTCATGGTTTCCCTTCCTTGGGGAAGTCGCGGTCTTCGCGCAATCGGTCGGCCAGGGTGGTCAGCGATCGCAAGGCTTCTACCAGATCAAGTTTCCCTGGGCCTGTGCCCGGTGCGGCCACAGTCATGGCTCCGGCCGCGGTACCATCC
>JBAVAV010000062.1:0-2319 GCA_049585895.1 Candidatus Sulfotelmatobacter sp.
GTCAGATGGAGGTCAGTTGAACTGTGTGGGAAGAGCCTCCTGTGCATGCTCGACGCACAGTCGACGGGGCTGTCCCTATGTCTATTCAGGCTCCGCGGAGCTCTAGCGCGCCGTTTTCTTTTCCAACGACATCGGCCTCGCGCTGCGAGGCGGGCGCTTCACGCCATCGCGCAACTGCCGCACGTCGATCTTGAGCTCATGGATCGTCCGGCTGAGCGTGTTGCGATGCATGCCTAGCTCGCGTGCGGCGCGGCACTGGTTGCCCTTGTTTTCCTGGAGCACGGTGAGAATGAATCGTTTCTTGAACTCACGCACGCCCTCGGAGTAGAGAATGTTGCTTTCGTACATCTGCAGGATAAGTGCTTCCAATTGATCTTTCACGATGCGTCTCTCTTCTTTTTTATTTCTTGTCTGTGATTCAGTGTTTTTGTGGAGTTAGTTGTTGCACCGCATCTATTTCCTGGAAGCAGGAGTGCCAGTCAGGTCTTTCGGAGCGCGATGTAAAAAATCCAGCCCCTGATAAAAGCGCGCCCTCAATTCGGCTGGCGCCACCCAGATTGCGGCTCGGCCCACGACCAGAAAATAGGGCGCCAACTCGGAATCTTCCAGCATTTTCGAGGTGGGCGTGAAGGCCGTCATACCCATCAGAATCACGGCCACCATGAACACGCCTTTTACCAAACCCAGGAGAGCTCCGAAAAACCGGTCAAAACCGCTGAGTCCTACTTCCTTCATCACACTGCGCGCGATCCGTCCTGCGATGCTGAACAGGACGAATATCGCAAAAAAAATGATGAGGAAGCCGAAGATCTCAGCCAGCCACTCCGACTTCAAAAACGACGCCAGCCACTCCGCAAGGCGATGATATTGCCACGCGGCAACGAAATATCCGACGATCAGCCCGGCCATGCTGAGGGCTTCGGAAAAGAAGCCGTGCATCGCCGCCGAAACTACGTTCAGCCCCACGACCAACGCAATGAGCCAGTCCGCCGCGGTCATCCGATTCTCCCGCCCGCGCTCCTGCGGACGGCGTCGAGATCACACATCCAGCTTGCGCCCGGTCAACTGGGTGTAGGCCTCGAGATACTTTTCGCTGGTCCGGCGTGCGACCTCTTGAGGTAGGGCCGGCGCCGGCGGTTGCTTGTTCCAGCGAATTTCTTCCAGGTAATCGCGAACGTACTGCTTGTCATACGACTCCTGCGCCTTGCCCGGAGCATACTTGTCGGCGGGCCAGAAGCGGGAGGAATCCGGAGTGAGCACCTCGTCGGCCAGGGTTATCCCCTTGGTCGTGCGACCAAACTCAAACTTGGTGTCGGCAATGATAATGCCGCGCTGGCGGGCATAGCCAGATGCCTTGCTGTAGATCCGCAGCGTAAGGTCGCGGAGATGGCTGGCGCTCTCTGTGCCGACGACCTTGCACATCTGCTCAAACGAAATGTTTTCGTCGTGACCGGTGACAGCCTTGGTGGCGGGAGTGAAGATGGGCGCGGGGAGGGCGTCCGATTCCTGCAAGCCGGCGGGTAACTTCAGGCCGCAAACCTCGCCTGCAGCCTTGTATTCCTTCCAGGCTGATCCCGAGAGGTGGCCGCGGACAACGCACTCGACGGGAAACATTTCCGCGCGCTGCACGAGCATGGACCGCCCGCGTAACTGGTCGGCATACTTGAGCAGAGCTTGCGGATACTGATCGACATCGGCGGTGACGAGATGGTTGGGTACGATGTCGGAGAGAAAGTCAAACCAGAACAGGGAAATCTGGCTCAACACGCGACCCTTGTGCGGGATGCCGGTAGCCAGGATGTAATCGAAGGCGGAAATGCGATCGGTGGCGACGAACAGAAGCTGGCCGTCGCTCACCTGGTACACGTCTCGCACCTTGCCGCTGGTGTGAAGTTGGAGATCCGGGAAATCAGTTCGTAAAAGGACGGAGTCGAGAAGATCAGTGGTCATGGAGAAATTTTACAGGTAAGGAGCGACGCGTATTCTAGCCGCTCAGGAGATTTTGTCAACCGTGAGATTGCAGTTTCTGGACGAACACCTTATCCCGTTGAAGAGAAGCAGGTTGAGGGCGGGAGTTGGAGCGTGAGCCTCAACCGCAGGGCAGGTCGGGCTATCTCTCTGTGGAAAAGCTGAGGATGGGGGTGGATAAAGTGGGGTGGAAATGCGCGACCCGCAGTCACTTAGTACAAGGAGGGCCAGCACGGCTCCTTGTACGCCCCGAGATTGTGCTAGGCCGCGCCAAACCGCACTGACACCAACTTCGACACGCCTGGCTCCTGCATGGTGACGCCATAGAGAACCGGCGCGATACTCATGGTC
>JBAVAV010000063.1:0-2145 GCA_049585895.1 Candidatus Sulfotelmatobacter sp.
TACTTGGACTGCATAAGTCAAATTGTCAAACGATTCTTCATTGTTCATGGGATCTCCGAATACTCACGGTGCATAAAGAGTGAAGACAAAGTCACGAGCTTTGACAGGCTCGTGGCAGGGAAAGCAGGTTTTGAGCAGCGCCGCGTCCGCAGGTTTGCCGTCTTTGAATTGAGCAAACCCCCAACCACCCGTCGCGGCGTATTTCTTGGAGTTCTTGACCATAAACTGAACGTTCGTGGCGGGTCCGGGCACGAACGATTGGGTGCGGCCAAAGACTTTGTTGTTTTCCTCAGACGGAACGTAACTCCAAGCCAGCCTGGCAATGATCGCGCCGTCGGGAAACGGCAACGTCCGTTCCCGGTAGGCCTTGATCGCTACATCGTTACCGAGAAGGGCGCGAATATCGTTGAGGTTACCTTCTTCGTGGGCCACAGAGATCAGCTTCCAGTCGCGGTACCCTTGAGGAATCCCGATTCCGAAGATTGGATCAGCCCCTTCGTCGGAGCGTCCAGCGGCGTGGACCATGTAGAAGGCCACACCGGTCATCGTTACAAATGCAAACAACAGGCAGGCAATCCGTTTCACCGTGTTCCTCCCTCTAAATTCTTGATGCCCCTGCCCGGAGGTGAAACAGGAGAGCTTTACTCTCGAAGCCCTCCTGCTGCTCTGCGACCAAGGAGCCAGGTTCGGCAACAATCATCATGCTGCCGCCTTCGCCACGTTTGATCGCAGGGATCGGAAGCCCACGCGAATCTCTTCTGAAAGAAGCTGGGGCTGCTCAAACGCCGCGAAGTGCCCGCCTTTCTCAACCTTGTTGTAATGGATGAGATTGGGATACGCCCGCTTTGTCCAGCTCAGCGGAGCGGGATAGAGTTCGTCAGGGAAGACGCTCACGGCAACCGGGATGGAGACGCCTTTGGCATTGAAATATCCGAGTTTGCCCCAATTCTCCCAATAGAGACGGGCGCCGGAAAGCGCTGTGTTCGTCAACCAGGCGATTGTGATGTTGTCGAGGATGTCGTCGCGCGTGAGCCCTTCGGATTTTCCGTCGAAGACCCGTGTGATCAGCTCGTAGCTGCGCGCGTCGTGGTCGAGGAAATAAGCCGCCAAGCCGACGGGTGAGTCCGCGATTCCGTACAACGTCTGCGGTCGCAGCCCCATCTGGTACCCGTAGGCGATTCCCTTTTGATACACGAACTGCACGCGCTCGTAAGCCACCTTCTCATCGGCTGACAGTCCCGATGGCGCCGGCGCGCCGGAAAAGGCCGCCTGGTCAATTTCGACTGGAAAGATGCCAGGCATGTTGGAGTGGATGCCGAGCAATTCCGGAGGCGCTTCCAGGCCCATCTGATCGACGACGACCGCGCCCCAATCGCCGCCTTGCGCCACGAATCTCGTATACCCGAGGCGCTTCATCAGCACGACCCAGGCACGCGCGATGTGGGCAACATCCCACCCGGTGGTGGCTGGCTTGCCCGAGAATCCGTAGCCCGGCATCGACGGAATCACCACATCAAAAGCGTCCGATGCATTTCCGCCATGCGCGGTCGGATTGGTCAGCGGATCGACGATCTTCATCTGTTCGATGATTGAGCCGGGCCATCCGTGCGTAACGATCAACGGCAGCGCATTTTCGTGTTTTGAACGGACGTGGATGAAATGAATGTCCAGCCCATCGATCTCGGTGAGGAACTGCGGCAGGGCGTTCATTCTTGCCTCGATCTTGCGCCAGTCATACTCTGTCGCCCAATAGCGCGCGAGTGCCTGAGTGGTCGCGAGTTGCACGCCTTGCGTTGCATCCGTGACCGTTTCCCGCTCTGGCCACTTGGTTGCGTTGATGCGCCTGCGCAATTCAGCAAGTTCCGCTTCCGGAACATTGGCATGAAACGGCCGAATCGCATTCTTGTTGTCTGTTTGTTTGCTGCCTGTTTGTGTAGTACTGGTTTGCGTCATGGTGTCCTCCTTGCATTCCTGGTCATTGCGATTTCGATTGAATTCGGTCGGCTTGAGTAATCAGAACAGAAGCTTGGGAGATGAACAATTGGACGATGGTATCGCCGATACTTTGGTATCGGCTCCGCGCCGACCCCTGCGGCGATCGAAGGCACCACACCGGTTGCTTCACTACGAGACTGTGTCGAACAT
>JBAVAV010000064.1:0-1783 GCA_049585895.1 Candidatus Sulfotelmatobacter sp.
GCGTACATGTCCATCTTCTAATCGCTTCTCGTGTCTGCTGAAGAAAGCTGGGACCAATTAAGGTCCAATTAGCGCTAGGCGCCAAGAAACGCTTTCCACGACTCTAAATTAACGGGGGAGGCCGAGCCGATTAACTCTGGAGAATCTATAAGCTTCGCAGAGATCACACTCGATTAATTCCGAGTTGCCGGCGACCCAATCCGGAACTACTTTCGCTTCCCAGAAGCCCGTTTGAACGAAGCCTTAAGGGCAGACGCTTTCGCGTGTCCGGTGTCAGCGGTTGTGTGTGAGCGGATAAGGTTGGGTCATAAGGAGAACACCTATGACCCACCTTCGCAAAATGATGCTCGAAGAACTCGAGCGTCGTAATTACGCTCAGACTACCATCGAATGCTACATCCAAGCGATCGAGGATTTTGCGCGCCACTTTCACCGCCCTCCGGACCAACTCACTCCGGAGCACATCCGCGAGTACCAAGCGTTTCTATTCCGCGAGAGAAAGCTAGCCGCGTCCACTGTGACGCAACGGCTCGCGGCTCTGCGGTTCTTCTACACGCAGACGATCAAGAAAGCCTGGAGCGTAGCCGATACACCTTACCCGAAGAAGACGCGACCCCTACCCAGCATCTTGAGCCCGGAAGAAGTGGCCCACCTTATCGACTCCTCGCAGACTCGGTTTCATCGCATGGTGTTGATGACGCTTTATGGCACGGGGGTGCGGCGGGCAGAGTTGGCTCGCCTGCAAATTTCCGATATCGACAGCCGACGCATGGTGATCCACATCCGCAGAGGCAAAGGTCGTCAAGACCGCGATGTCATGCTCAGTCCCAGGTTGCTCGAAGCCTTGCGCGACTACTGGCGTAGCCTGAAGCGCAAACCCACGGAATGGTTATTTCCGGGCGGGTCCCGGCACACCTCCAACCGTCCCATCACTCCCCGAGCCGTGTGGTATGCGTGCCAACGGGCTGCCCAGCGGGCAGGCCTTCAGAACCGGGTCCATCCCCACACGCTGCGCCATTGTTTCGCCACGCACTTGCTGGAAAACGGAGCTGACCTGCGCACCATTCAACTGCTCCTGGGACATCACGATCTGAAGGAGACCACGATCTATCTTCATCTCTCGCGACGGCATCTCAACGCCACCGCGAGTCCGCTGGATTCGCTCAAGCTGAAAGATAAGTCACCGCAGAACCCATAGATGAACCGGCCGCCGCTTGAGGTGGCCGATCTGGTTCGCGCCGCGGGACGCGCCTTCATCGAACACAGTCGCCGGTGGATCACCTGGCAACACCTCACGGTGCTGCGAGCCATCGCGCGCTGTCGGACCGCCGCCTTGGGCGGGCATCTCGATGAGTGCATCGCCTGCGGGTACCGCCCGGCTATCTCTTACAACAGTTGCCGCAACCGGCACTGCCCGAAGTGTCAAGCCAATGCTCGTACTCGTTGGCTCGAAGCGCGTCGTCAGGAACTTCTCCCCACGCGCTACGTCCATGTTGTCTTTACCTTGCCTCATGAACTGGCGCCGCTCGCCTTGCAGAACAAGAAGATCCTGTACCATCTCCTGCTGCAAACCAGTGCCGAAACCCTCCTCGAAGTCGCTCGCGATCCCAAACATCTCGGCGCCGAGATCGGCTTCTTCAGTGTGCTTCACACCTGGAATCAAAAACTCGAACATCACCCGCACGTGCATTGTGTCGTGCCTGCCGGCGGATTGTCGCTCGATCGCACTCACTGGATCCAGCCACGCTACCCCTTCTTCCTTCCCGTCAAGGTACTCAGTCGC
>JBAVAV010000065.1:0-6612 GCA_049585895.1 Candidatus Sulfotelmatobacter sp.
GGTATCGCCTTCACGAGCTAGCGAGAAATCCCAGGGGGAGACGATCGTGGAATTCCAATCTTCAAAAAATGAAAGGTGAGGTCCCGCTAGCGAGGCTGGACGTTACCGGCCTAGCGGATGACATGGATTCTCGGGCTCACTTTGAGCTTCGTCCATGTTTTTTCGGCTGTGTACACGGGGAGCCTCAGTGCGATTCCCAGTGCGAGGCACGCGCGGTCTCCCAAGGACAACCCGAGGTGCCGGGTCCGAGTCACCAGATCGCCGGCGATCCTTGCCTGTTCTGCGTCAAACGATACGGCCTCTCGAACCGGGCTGGTGGCGTCTTCCCACGCCTGCCCGGAGGTCCACCCGCGGCTCACCAGCTTGGTTTGTACTTCTGCAAGATTCACTGTACTGGCGACGGCACGGGCCAGCAGGTCCGGAGTCAGCTTCTCCACTCCCGGCTCAGCACTAATCACGGCAAGAATTGCGGAAGCATCGAGCACAATGCTATTCATTTTTCATCTTTCATATGTGCCTCTTCACGCTTGGCGGCGGCGCGGCGCTCCGCGAGCAACTCATTGACCAGCGATGAACCGGGCTTTAGATGTTGCCGGGCGCGGCGCTGCGCCAGCTGGATGCGGCGCTGCTGGGTCGTGATCCGCAATTCGTCGTCTTCGATTCGAAGGACCACTTCGTCTCCAATCTGGATACCGAGGGCCTTCCGGAAGGAAGAGGGAATCACGACACGGCCGTTCTCGTTCACACGGGTTCGGGTTTCGGTTGTCATGGCATCCTACCACCATAATGACATTATTGTAGCATACTGTCATAAGAACCGCTTCGCGGCAGTATGCGAATCGTCGGCTCTGGCCAAACGCAGCGTTGACTGGACTGCAAGATTGGCGACCGCATGAAGCGGAGCATCCGCCCTCAATCCAGCGGCAGCATGTAGCCGGGAGTTTTGCCCAATCGCCCGCCAAAGGCTTGGGCGTCCAGCACTGCCATGTCCCACGAGATCCAAGACGCAGGAGTGAGCCGTATGGTGACATCATCAAACGCGGCAAACACCGGTCCCACGTGGGGATCGGACATCGCTGCCGCACTCAGATACCGGCTGTGCAGGCGCCGATTTATTTCCTGGGACTGACTGCCCGAAATCAGTTCCACTCTTCCGGCGGCGGTGACTCCACGCTCCGTCCCAGGATTGCGCGCGTCAACCATCAGCGAAGCCTTCGGCCGCGCCACCACATTCTGAGCTTTTCGAGTCTTGGAAGATGTGGCGACGAACAGGAAGCCGGATTCGAAGAGATACCAAACCGCAGTGAGATGGATGGACCCATCCGGGTTCTCGGTTCCGAGGGTCGCGATGTAGCGCCCTTGCAGCAGTTTTTGAAAATTTGGGTCGAGTGTTTGAGTCGGCATTTTTTCTCTCCGCAGGCTGTGAATGATCGGGGAATTCTCTCATTTCTGCGGTGACTCGACAATCTGTCGGTGGTGCCGCTTCCTTGCGGAAGGGGCTGTCTCTCAGAGACAAGTGGGGAGTTCGCGGATGGAGCGCGGCTCCTTAAAGTAACTTGATTTACATTTGGATTCTTTCGATAATAATAAAGTTACCTTGGCAGGGAACGAGTTATTGGCTGTCGCAACGGCCTCGGATTCCCGAGGCCGTTTGTGTTTCGCCTACCCACCAAATTGCGACGCGGGCGCATTCTTTCGCCGCTCTGCGGCTTTGACGTGCGCCTTACGTGACTTGAGTTGTTGCGGGATCAAGTCGATAGTAATAGTGACCTTGACGGGGCGCTGATTTACCGCTGTCGGGAACGGCCTCGGGCTACCGGGGCCGTTTGCATTTTCGGCGGCCAAATCGGCGTTCCCGAAACAAAACTCTATATCACAAATTTTCGCAACGGGCCATTGCGAACCCGCCGCGCTGGCTTAAGCTTTTCGCGTGGGCCCGTGGTGTAACGGTAGCACGATACCCCATCAAGGTATTAGGTGAGGGTTCGAATCCCTCCGGGTCCATTTCTTCCTCATGAAGGAATGTCTCTCAGGGACAAGTGGAGAGTTCGCTGATGGGGTGCGGCTCTCCTTAAAGTAACTTGATTTACTGTAAGAGTGGATCGATAATCTATTCGATACCTTGATGGGGTGCCGGCTACCGGCTCTCGCGACGGCCTCGGGAATTCCCCTGGGGCCGTTTGCATTTCTTAGGGAAAGCAACGAGATTGGCGCGCGATGTGCTTCGTCAAAAGAAGCAAGAAGTGCCCAAGCTGTTGAGTTGGTCGCGTCTCCACATGAGTGTTGCCTGGATTAGCGGTCCGAAGATCTTCTAGTTCAGGAAGTACTGCCGATACAGCGTATCCCTCTGCGCCGGCCGAAATCCCGCATCGCGGATAATCCGCCGCAACTCTTCTTCAGTGGTGCAGTTGGTCACGCCTGCGGCTCTTACTACGTTTTCTTCGAGCATCACTGAGCCTACGTCGTTGCCGCCGAAGCGCAGGCCCATCTGGCAGACTTTGAGTCCTTGGGTGACCCAGCTCGATTGCACATTGAGGAAGTTTGAGAGATAGAGGCGGGAGATGGCCAGGACTTTCAGATAATCGACGGCGGTGGCTTCGTCCCAGTGGCGGCCACCTAGCGCGGTGTTTTGCGGCTGAAAGCTCCATGGGATGAAGGCGGTGAAGCCGCCGGTTTCTTCCTGCAAGTCGTAGAGTTGCTGGAAGTGGTTGACGCGGTGTTCGTAGTTTTCACCTACGCCGAACATCATGGTCGCGGTGGTGCGCATGCCGATTTGATGGGCAGTGCGGTGAACATTGATCCAGTCGTTGGTTAGACACTTGAGACGGGCGATTTTGTAGCGGACTTCGTCGTCGAGAATTTCTGCGCCGCCGCCGGGGATGGAATCGAGTCCCGCATCGCGCAGGCGGAGAATCGTGTCGTGGATGCTGAGGCTGCTGTATTCAGCGATGGCGATGATCTCAGAGGCTGAGTAGCAGTGCAGATGAACCTGGGGAAAACGCTCTTTGATTCCGCGCAGCATTTTCTCGTGCCAGTCGATCTTGAGATCGGGATGCAGCCCGCCCTGCATCAGCACTCCCGTGCCGCCTAGTTCGACCGTCTCCCGAATCTTTTCGTAGATGGTGTCGAAATCCAGAATGTAGCCTTCTTTGGCGGCTGGCCCCTTGAGCGGGCGATAGAAGGCGCAGAAGGTGCAGTACTCGGTGCAGAAGTTGGTGTAATTGATGTTGCGGTCGATGATGTAGGTGACCACGCCCTCGGGATGCAGGCTTCGCCGCACGGCGTCGGCTTCCATACCGATGCCGATCAGGTCGTCGGAGTGGAACATCTCCAAGGCTTGGGATTTGGTGAGGGACATGGGTGCGCTTAATTTTAGTCGAGGAGGCGAGGTTGCTCCAAATTCGGGGAAACGCCTGAGGGCTGTAGAGACGTAGCTTGCTGCGTCTTTCCTGGTCGCCATTCCCGAGCACCCGGCGGCTTCGGAACGCTGCGGGCGAGACGTTGCAAGCAACGTCTCTACGGACGGGACCGTGGTCGAATCTAGGGGCTGTTTATTTCATTTCTTCCTGGACCGAAGATATTGAACGAGCGTGAGCACGGCGCCAATAACCGCCAGGCCGATCAGAATGGCGAGGGCCGGTTTGTAGTATCGATCGAAGAAACGCAGGATGTGGTTTCCATAGAGGAAGCCCAGGCCGGCGACGATGGAGTAGCGAACTCCGCGGCCGAGGGTCAGGGCTGCCACGAACTTCTTTCGGGAGTACTGCATCGCGCCCGCCGCCAGCAGAAACGGGACAAAGGGAAACGGCGGAGGCACCAGGGCCGGAATTGCGACCGCGCCGAAACCCCAGCGTTCAAACGCTTTGTAAACTTTCGCAGCCTTTCTCTTCGAGAGCTTGCGCTCCATGGTTGCTTTGCCGCCCTTGCGGGCCAAACTATAAGTAATGTAGCCACCGATTACCGCGCCCAGGGTTGCCATCAGGGCGTAGTACGGCCATGGCTCGCGATGACGCGCGGCCAGCCAGATGGTTAACACATCCATGCTGCCGGTCAGAGGAACTACGGAATTGTCAGCAACTCCCAACAGGACCAACCCCACGCCACCCAAATGGCGAAGTTGCCGCCAGATAGAGACTGCGAGCAAAGGATGCAGGGGAAGCAGCATTGGGTTTGACGGAGTCTGGAGGCCGGACACTCGACCGCACTACAAGTAGATTAAGCTAAACCAGATTGCGTAAAGACTACATAAAATCACCGCGCTAAACCGTCGCCGCCTTGGCGGCGCCCAGGAAGCACAGCTCCGGCGCGGGAGGCAGCGCTCCGATCTCGGCCGCGTAACGATAAAACAGTTTCAGTCCTTCCAGGCAGCCAGGATCGAGTTCGTAATGGATGTTTTCGGTGAGGTAGTCACGAACTTCGGTCTCGCGGAGACCGATCCGCGTCGCCCATTCCTGGGCAATCTGCTGCAGGTTCGCAGGCTCTAGCCCGTGGTCGCGGGAATTCTGAAAGATCGCCGCGAGGTCCGGCGAGGGCACAGCTTGCCGTAACGCCTCGCCGCGCACCGCCCAGAAAGCAAAAACGAACGGCTTGCCAGTGTAACGAATCCACTCTTCGGCGAGGTCGAGGGTCAGGTAACGCGAGCGGTCGACCTGCAAAGCTGGGTCGCCAATCACAAGAGCCGCGTCGTGATCGGCGAGCATATGGTCAATGTCGGGAGCCATTGGCACAAACGTGCGTCCTCTGCCCAGCCATTTTTCGAACAATATTTTCGTCAGCGCCACCGAGGTCAGCGAAGAGGTGTCGAGAGCGACGGTGCGAATCTTCTCCACCGGCATTTTGCTGACCAGCAAAATGGAACGCACCGCGCGGCGGGAGGCAATGGCCACGCCGGGAAGCACTTGCAGGCCGGGAATCTGCGCGTAGGCTGCCGCCGGGATGATCCCGATGTCGGCCGTTCCAGCCTCCAATGCCCGGGCGCAGGCTGAAGGCAGGGTATAGGAAATATCGAAGTCGCGGCCCGCGTCGCCGTGTTCGAAATCCCACATGAGTGGCGCAGTATTAAGGTAGGAAATGGCTGAAATACGCAAACGTCTCATTCTCTTTCGATTTTAGCAGGGTTTTCAACAGGCCCTTGTGACGGGTAGTGGGTCAATTTCACGACAGAAGAGAAAAACCAATGAACCACGAAGGACACGAAGTATCACGAAGGTCTTAGTTTCAAGGGCTTCCTTCGTGATACTTCGTGCCCTTTGTGGTGTAGATTCGGCAAATTGACCCACTACCTTGTGACGGCTTCCCTTGACAGCGCTTTTCGCGCCTGATTACAGTCCGCGAGTCTGGGGAGTTTCTGTAAGATTGTCCGTGAGAAGCGAGTATTTCTTCAGGCGAGCCTCAGATCGGAGTTCCGCTTGTCTACCTCGATGACTGCATCCCCGTCCGCCACGCACCTGGTGGAATGGCTTGGCCTCGCGCTCACTCCCGGTCTGGGCCCAACCCGTGGCCGCAAGCTGGTTGAGCATTTCGGAGGGCCGGCTGCCGTTTTTCGCGCCTCGCTCACCGAACTGGAAAGCACGGGAATTCAGGCGGTGTCCGCGCAGTCGGTGGCAACGGGCAAGTCGGCGGAGTTGGCGCGGGAAGAGATTGCCAGCGCCGCCGCCGCCGGCGCCGTCATCCTTTCTATGGACGACCCCGCCTACCCATCGCGGCTAAAGGAAATCTACGATCCTCCGCCGGTGCTGTATGTCCGCGGCGATCCTGAGGTGCTGACACGCCCGGGCCTGGCCATGGTCGGGACGCGCCATCCCACTCCGTATGGGTCGGGAATGGCAGAGCGTTTGGCCTGTGACCTTGCCACGCAGGGACTGGTAATTATTAGCGGCATGGCTCGCGGGGTTGACACGGCCAGCCATCGCGGCGCCATCGCAGCCAAAGGCAAGACTATCGCGGTGTTTGGTACGGGCGTAGACGTGATTTATCCCAAAGAAAACTCGCGCTTGTCGGAGCAGATTCTCGCTCTCGGCGGGGCGCTGATTTCCGAGTTCCCTCTCGGCACGTTCGCGGCTCCGCAGAATTTTCCCATTCGGAACCGTATTCTCAGCGGGATGTCAGTAGGAGTCTTGGTCGTAGAAGCAGCCGAATATTCCGGAACCCGCATAACGGCGCGCTGCGCTCTAGAGCAGAACCGCGACGTTTTCGCCGTGCCGGGCAACGTCACCAACAAGAATTCCTGGGGACCGAATACGCTGATCAAGCAAGGCGCCAAGCTGGTTGCGACCTGGGAAGACGTATGGGAAGATCTGCCTCCGGAAGTTAAACTTGCATTGACTCCTCCGCCCTCGCCTGAATCCGCGGGCGCCTCCTCGGCATCTCTATTCCCGGACGAAGGGCTTCCTCCTCACGAAAAGCGAATCCTGAGCCTGCTCAAGGCCGACGAAGCTACTCACATCGATGAACTGATGGAACGTCTGGAGACGGAGATGTCGTCTTCAGAAGTCTTCGCGGCACTGTTTGAGCTGGAGCTGAACGGCAAAGTAAAGCAGATGCCGGGGAAGAATTTTGTGAAGAGCTTTTAGCTATCAGCTATCAGATCTCAGCTTTGGCGTGGGGAGGTTG
>JBAVAV010000066.1:0-5155 GCA_049585895.1 Candidatus Sulfotelmatobacter sp.
GTAAAGAGTCGCTGCTCGACTTCATCGATGCCAGGAAATATTTCTTGCTGCCCAACACTGCCGGATGCTACACAGCTGACGAGGCTATCCGTGCCGCCCGTCTGGGGCGCGAAGTGGGCCTTTCCGACTGGGTGAAGCTCGAGGTGATTGGCGACCAAGCCACGCTCTATCCTGACGTGCAGGCTACGCTTGAAGCGACGCGCGTTCTGGTGAAGGAAGGCTTCACAGTTCTGCCCTACACTTCGGACGACATCGTTTTTGCCAAGCGCCTGATTGATGCCGGAGCGGCCACTGTGATGCCGCTGGGCGCGCCCATCGGTAGTGGCATGGGCATCCAGAATCAGGCTCACATCCGCATTCTGCGCGAGATGATCACCGGCGTGCCGCTCATCGTGGATGCTGGCGTAGGCACAGCTTCCGATGCCGCACTCGCCATGGAACTCGGCGCGGATGCGGTGTTGATGAACACCGGCATTGCCAACGCGCAGGATCCCGTGCTGATGGCCGAAGCAATGGGCCACGCCGTAAAAGCGGGGCGGCAAGCGTATCTAGCAGGCCGCATGCCGAAAAAGTTATATGCCACGGCCAGTTCGCCGTTGGAAGGCGTCGTCAGGTAACTCTTCAAGTAGCGTCGGCGAGTAGCGCCGCTTTCCGTAGCGCGCTTTCCGTAGCGCCCGGCATCTCGCCGGCTGTCCCGGCGGCGTCCTCGCCGCCGGTCTCAACCACAAACAGGTACCCGCAAGAAACAAAGGGCGGCCAAAGCCGCCCTGGTCAATTCAAAGTCTCGGCCACTTCAGAGCATCGTCGCGCTTTCCACGTGGATAGAATCCGCGCTCACGTGTCCGGTCACGGCAATGTGGTGTCCCTCATGCCCCTTGAGCGCATCCGGGTTGTCCACCATCAGGATCTTCTTGTCCTTGTCGGTCACGATCACCATCTTCGCGCCCGCGGCCAGGCATTTCTTGGTGCAGGCCTCGCCCTTGGCATTGGCGTCCTTCGCGCCGCACTTGTCGTTACTCACCCACCCGTTGACAGTCATGGTTTTGCCCATATCGTCAAACGCCATCGCGGTCAGGGCAAATACAAAACACATTGCAAGACAAATCACTAGCACTTTTCTCATGGCCGGTTTTCTCCTTTGGTTGTTGTTCAGGCTGCGGCCCCAAGCCGCAAGTTTCGGCGGGCGTTCACCTTACAAGGAAGCTCTCAGAGCCCTTCCTGCGTTGCAAACATCCCGAGCCGACAGTGAATAAGGCAACGGAAATATACCACAGCGGAACCTCCGGAGTGTCACACGCGCGCGAAATCTCCGTCCCGCAAGAAAGCCAGGCCAATGGCGACGCGCGTCTACTTCTCGGCGAAATGGTTGGCGGGTGGAGGAGGATTTTGAGGGACGGCTCGCACATACACATACTCGCCTGGCCGCGCATAGTGCAATTGTTCGCGCGCCTCCCGTTCGATGGCTTTCTCGTCTGTCTTCAGCCCGTGAATCTGCTCCGCAGAGCGCTCGTTCTCCTGCTTCGTCTGAATGACTCTTCGCTGCAGTTCATGATATTCAGCCCGCTTCTGCCGGTACACCACCATGCCGTTCGCGCCAAACATCACGTGCACGAACAACAGGCACGCAAGACTACCCACTGCAATGGTTGCGATGCGGCGGCGCAAGGCGTACACCGGAGCACAGAAGGGACGCAATCGTTCAATCCACGACGCGGCCAATGCCTCCGCCTGTGGCGCCTTGCCCGCCATTGCACGCAGGCCGTTCTCCGCGCTGGAAAGTCTTCCGGTTTTTGAAAGTAGCTTCAGTTGAAAATCCATTCCTTCGCCGCCGCGCTAAGTTTTTCCAGGCCCTGTTCGCTCCGCGCTTCTGAATACACCCGCACCACAGGTTCGGTTCCGGACAAGCGGTAGCAGACCCACGAGCCATCCTCGAAAAGCAGCTTCAGCCCGTCGATGCGCACGACCTCGCTGACTCTGCGCCCACAGAATTCCCGGGGCTCCAGCCTCAGCTTTTCAGTGAACTTCGCTTTCACCTCCGGCGTCAAGCGGAAGTTCTCGCGGCGTGGATGATAGGAACCAACTTGGTTACACAGCGCCTGCAATTGCTCGCCCAGCGACTTCCCTCGTTTGGCCACCATCTCGCAGCACAGCAGCCCGGCCAGCACTCCATCTTTCTCGGGCACGTGATGCCTTATCGAAAGCCCGGCGCTCTCTTCTCCGCCGATCGCGATCTTGTCCTGCATGATCAGTTCACCGATGTACTTGAAACCTACCGGCGTTTCGTACAACTCCACACCGCGTGCTTTAGCGATGGCATTGATCAAGTTCGTGGTGGCCACGGACTTGGCCACGCCGTTTTTCCAGCCGCGGCTCTCGACCAGATAGTCGAAGAGCAGCGCGATCACATAGTTCGGTTGCAGGAATGTGCCATCAGCATCCACGATCCCGAAGCGGTCGGCGTCGCCGTCAGTGGCTATGCCGATCGTTGCACCCGTCTCCCGCATCTTCTGTCGCAGGTCTTCGAGCAGATGATCGTCCGGCTCAGGCGCGTGCCCGCCGAACAACACGTCGCGGCGGTCGTGAATGGTAGCCACCTGCACACCAGCGCTGCGCAACACTTCGTCCGAGTACCCGCGCGCCGCGCCCCACATGGGATCGAAAGCGACTTTGAGGTTCGCCTGGCGAATTCCATTCAGATCCACGGTGTCCTGCAATCGCTTCAAGTACATCGGTTTGGGATCGAAAGGTTCTTGCGTGACGTTCCCATGGGCATCGATGGCGGAACTCGCGGAACTGTCCGCGACCGCGATCTCCGCCTCAATCTTCTTGGTGACTTCCGGAAGAGCCGGGCAACCATCGGGCGTGGAGAACTTAATCCCGTTATATTCCGCGGGATTGTGCGATGCGGTGAAGTTGATGACTCCATCCGCTTTTTCCTGAATGACGGCATAGGCAAATGCGGGCGTCGGCGCGGCCTCTGCAACCATCAGCGGTGTGATTCCGTGCGCGGCCAGGATTTCGGCGGCCATGGCACAGAACGTTTCGCCCAGAAACCTCGGGTCGCGGCCCACGATCACCCGCGCCCCGCGCGGCTTTTGCGATGCGACGTAACGCGCAATGCCGCCGACGGCGCGCCGCACATTGGCAAAGGTAAATTCCTCAGCCATGATCGCCCGCCAACCCGAGGTGCCAAACTTGATCTGTGTCGTCATATTCCTCACCTCTTCGCGCCGCCGAAGTGGTACGCTTCTCGCCGTAAAAAGGCTTCGAGCAGTAAGCTGAAGGCTGATTCTATATGACCGATAAACGAGTCGTCCTCACTACCGCGGGATCGGAAGAAGAAGCCCGCAAGATTGCCCGAACGCTGGTTGAGCGCCGGCTCGCCGCCTGCGTGACCCTGGTGCCGCAAGTTGTTTCGATCTATCACTGGAAGGGGCGGATCGAAGAAGCGCGCGAGTGGCTGCTGATCATCAAGACAGCCGCGGCTGTGTTCGACCACTTGCGCGAAGCGATTACCGAACTCCACTCTTATGAATTGCCGGAATGCATCTGCCTTCCTGTGGAAGACGGGTCGACATCCTATCTGGAATGGGTTGCCGAATCAGTTTCTGTTGCCGAATAAAAACAAGCGGACGGCTTTGAAGTTTCAAATCGCCTGCAGCGCCTGATCCAGATCTTCCAGAATATCCTGCACGTCTTCGATGCCGACCGAGATGCGCACCATACCGTCGGTGATGCCGATTGCTTTGCGTCCCTTTTCGCCGAGGCCGGCATGGGTCATCGTTGCAGGATGCGAAATCAGCGTTTCTACTCCGCCGAGCGACTCGCCCAGTGAACAGATACGCACTTTCTTCAGCATCTTGTTCGCATTCTTCAGCGATCCGGTTTCAAAGGTGATCATCGATCCAAAGCCGCTCATCTGACGCTTTGCCAGATCGTGGTGGGGATGATCGCGAAGGCCCGGATAAAAGACCTTTTTTACTTTGTTGTGCCTGGTCAGAAAATCGGCGACGATACGGCCGCTACGGTCGTGGATTTCCATGCGCGCGGCCAGCGTCTTTACCCCGCGCAACACGAGCCAGCATTCAAACGGAGACAGAATCGCGCCAGCGGCCTTCTGCAAAAAGGCCAGCTTCTCCGCCTGATCGGGACGGGTGCAAACCACGACGCCGCCCAATCCGTCGCTGTGGCCGTTCAAAAACTTGGTGGTTGAATGCACCACCATATCGGCGCCCAGCGCGATTGGCTCCTGGAAATACGGGGACATGAAGGTGTTGTCCACCACCAATTCGACTTTCTTGCGGCGGCAGATGCGGCTGATGGCGGCCAGGTCGCTCAACTGCATCAGAGGATTGGTGGGGGTTTCCACGTAGACCATGCGCGTGTTCTTGCGCACAGCGCGCTCCACATTCTCCGCGTCCGAGGTGTCGACGTAGGAGAACTCCATTCCAAAGCCTGTTAACACCTGATTGAACAGACGAGGCGTCCCGCCGTAAAGATCGTGGCCGCAGACCACGTGGTCGCCGGACTTCAGCATGCTCATGATGGCGTTGATGGCAGCCATTCCGCTGGCGAAGACCGGCGCGGCCACGCCGCCTTCCAACGACGCCAGGTTCTGCTCCAGACGCGTGCGCGTGGGATTCGACACACGCGAGTACTCGTAGCCTTTGTGCTCGCCGATTCCCTGCTGCACGTAGGTGGAAGTCGGATAGATGGGAACGGTGACTGCGCCAGTGAGCGGATCGGGTTCCTGACCGTCGTGAATGGCGCGGGTGGCGAAACCGGGTTTCTTGGCTTTCATGGATTGTTCGGATTTGGGAAGTTACGGGTTCGTGGGGTACCTCCCCCCTCCCCCCATCCCTTGGTCTATTAGAATCTCTGAGTTAGCGGAAAAATTGAATTTGATCTATGTGGCTCAATGGCTTAGGGGCAAAATCTTGAGCCGCAAGGAGTTAGCATGGCCTGATTGCTCGTCGCCGTTGACGAGGCGGCGTTACTGCCATCGCCTTTGCTCAAATTCAAATTCTTGTACGAATAATTAGCTCATGTTTAGGAGTCTGGGTCAAGATCAATGTGAAGCGAAAACCGAGGACTAGAAAAAACGGGGAACGTCCCGTCCGTCCCGATTTTCCTCGCCGATTTTCCGAGCCTTAAC
>JBAVAV010000067.1:0-3391 GCA_049585895.1 Candidatus Sulfotelmatobacter sp.
GCTTTGGGGCGGTCGTACTGGATGACGCGCTTTGAGCCCAGGCGCCGGCTGAAAGCGCCGCCAGCGTCAGAACCGTAAGAGATAGAGTCTTGCTTGATTTCATGGAATTCAATCCTCTCCTTTTGAGTTTTGGTCGAATCTTATTTCCCGTGGGAGTAACAGAAAACACTTTGGCATCCGGAAGTACCGGCGTGTCTATTTTTACTTCTTCTTCTTGTTCGCCGTTCGCCGGCGTTTCCCGGGTGCTTCTTTACTAGAAACCGAGCTACGCCCCCATCACTTCGACTTACTGGAACATCGAACCATACCCCTTTTCTATTAAAGGAGTATTAATTTGTCGAAGCCTTTCTAAGACGTTGAGTTGACGTCGCCGATTCCCTGCTTGTGCTGCACATACCATTAAAGCCGGGATTGCTGTACCATTATAACGATAGACTTACTAGACATTGTAGCCGCCCTAGCTCCTTCTTTGTCGAACGCATGCTTGTCTCTCTTTGAGGCGGCTTTCTTTAATGCGGCCGGGTTATGTCGCCGATGTGAGTCCCCATTTATGCTGCAGGTGGCGTTCCATGGATTTGAAAATGACACCGTCCACCACATAACCGATTGCAATGATAAGGATCATGACCGCGATTACGGCGCTCATATTGCTGAAGTCCCGGCCCATCATCAACACTTGCCCAAGACCCAGGCTCATGTAGAGCATTTCCGCGGTAATCAGGGAGCGCCAGGCAAAAGCCCAGCCCTGCTTCAGGCCGGATACGATAAAGGGCAAGCTGGCGGGCAAAAGCACATACCAGAACAACTTGAATCCGCGGGCGCCCAGGTTCCGTCCCGCCATGCCGAAGATCTTGGGCATCTGCTTGCGCCCGTCTTCCATGGCCAGGGTCACGGACAGGAGCGATCCCATGATGACCACGAAGAGAATCGCATTCTGGCTGAGCCCGAACCACAGCAAGGCGAGGGGCCACCAGCAGATGCTGGGCAGGCTCTGCAGGCTTACCAGCAGTCCGCCCATGGTATCTTCAAGAAACTTGTTGCTCGCGACGCCCAGTCCCAGAACCATGCCCAGTACCACCGAAACCCCATACCCGATCAGCACCCGCTTCATGCTGACGGTGATGGCAATCCAATAGGTATGGTCACGAAAACCGTTGTACAGCTCTTCGCCGACGCCCGATGGCGTCGGCAACAGATAAGGCGGCCAGACCTTAAGCTTGGCCAGAAGCGTCCACAGGCCAAACAACGCTCCATAAAAAACCACATAACGTAGCGCGCGCTTCATTGCTCATCTCCGGTTGCAATGTGGGGCTTTATGCCCCCTTGATACTCTTCTTCGAGGGAGCGGTTGATCTCTTCCCGCAGGTCGTCCAGAATGTCGCGAGCCGCACGCGCGACTTCAATATCCTCCATCAAACGGGGACGCGGCAACTCTACAGGAAACTCCCGCTTCACGCGGCCCGGACGGAAGGTGAGGAGCGCCACGCGATCAGCCAGGCGTACAGCTTCCCGTACATTGTGAGTCACAAAAATAATAGTGCGCCCGGTCTCCGCCCAGATGCGCTCCAGTTCATCGTGCAGCAGGTCGCGGGTTTGGGCATCGAGCGCGGCGAAAGGTTCATCCATCAGCAGAACATCGGGCTCTGTGGCCAGGGCGCGCGCCAGTGCCACGCGCTGCCGCATGCCGCCCGATAGCTGGTGCGTGTAACTGTCCTTGAATTGCGCCAGATGAACCAGCTTCAGGTAATAGCGCGTCTTCTCTTCCCTTTCGGCTTTGCTGAGCCCCTTCATCTTCATACCGAACTCGACGTTTTCGCCCACCGTGAGCCAGGGAAACAACCCCAGTTCCTGGAATATAAGGATGCGGTCTGTGCCCGGTCCCTGTACCGGGGTTCCATCCACGAGTATCTGCCCGGAGGTTTGCTGGTGAAGGCCGGCGATCAAATGCAGCAATGTGGACTTGCCGCAGCCCGACGGTCCCACGATGCAGAGAAACTCACCTGCCCTCACTTGCAGATTGATGTGGTCGAGGGCAAGCAACCGCTCTCCTTTCTGCGTGCGGTAACTCAGGCAAATCTCGCTGAGTCCAACCTTCGCCACTCCGGGTACAACCGAGCGCGGTGAGGTTAATACGGAAGCTGGACCGATCTTCCTTCGCGGACTTCCAGGACGCGCCGGAGTCCGGTGATCGACGGGAATTGGAGACTGCGCGGGAAAACTCCGTGCTTGGGTGCTCATTGCATCGCCTTTCTTCCCTTTTCTGCCAGAACCTGGTTCAAAATCGTCAAATCGTAAAGCCCGGAAAGATCGGGCATCTGCCGCCCCAGGAAACCATCGTCAAAAGCCTGTTGGGCTGCGGTGGTGAGCGCGCTGTGCAGCGGATCGTAGGTCACCTGCATCCGGGCAAACGCCTCATCGAGCACAACGGTTGGCAGCGCCTTGCCCGTCTCGGTTTGAATCTGCTGGTTTAAGAGCTTCTTGGCGTCCGCCTGGTGGGCATCGATCCACTCGGTTAGCTCCACGTGAGCGCGAATCCATTTCTTCACCAGGTCCGGATGTGCTTTCAGGAACTTCGTATTGACCACCAGCAACCCGATGACGAACTCGCCATTCGGCCACAGGGTGCGCTCGTCGACGAACAACCGGCCATTCCCATCATGAATCAGGCGCGTGGCCCAGGGCTCCGGAGCCCAGGCCGCGTCCAGGTCTTTCTTGAGAAACATGGTCAACTGGTCCGGGTTGGCCATGGGAATAATCTGCACATCGCCGCCCTTGTCGTTGGTTTTCATCCCATGCTTCTTCAGCCAATTGCGCAGGGCAACATCCTGCGTGTTTCCGAACTGCGGAGATGCCACGCGCTTGCCGTGAAAATCTTCGGGCTTCTGAATTCCGCTGTCGTTCCGCACGATCAGCGAAGCTCCGCCGCTGGCCGCGCCCGCCACCACCCGCAAAGCCTCCCCGTTGGAGCGGACATAACCGTTAATCGCAGGATTCGGGCCGACGTAAGTCATATCGATCGCGCCCGCGAACAGGGCTTCGATCGCCGAAGGACCCGCGTTAAAGCTGGTCCACTGCACTTTGACGTCTGAGCCCATGGCTTTATCGAACCAGCCATTCGCCTTGCCCACCATGGCTTGCGCGTGCGTGATATTGGGAAATGCGCCCACGCGGATGGTAGTGGCTTGCGCCCACCCTGAAGCGGTTGTCCCGAGAAGAAGAAAAAGAAGAGCGAGAAAGCGGCTACTCATTCTTCTGACCCCCCACCACCATGGGCAAGACACTGCCCTTTTCGTTCTTGCTGCTCATAATTTTTCCCTTCTTGCCGTTTGGTCCTGCGTGAGAGGCCAGATCCGCCAAAGTGGTGTTCTCCAGGATGCCGGCGCCCGCGTCC
>JBAVAV010000068.1:0-6685 GCA_049585895.1 Candidatus Sulfotelmatobacter sp.
GGGCGCTAAGCTCTTCTTCGCTCAGGATGACAAGATGCTTAGGATGACAAGAGAAAGGTCGCTCTATTTCTTTAGAGGCAGCGACCCGACGAAACTCAAACCATCCACCAACTCCTCGACCTCGTCCTCGGTGCCGCCGATAAACGTAAACGAGATGGCGTAACCGTGAGCCAAAATCGCCAGAGTGGATTGCCGCATCACCCGCGCTCCCACGTCTTTTTGAAAGTCTGCGCGCACCACCATCTTGGTTCCCACAGCAAACTCATACGGTTCATTGACAATCTTGAACCCTTGCGACTTCGCCACTTCAGTCAGAGGACCAAAATACTGCGCGGCCTCTTTTAGCCCCGGATATGCCGTCACACTCTCCGCGGCTATCAAGATTGACGAATTTATGTCTTCGGCCCGCGCCTCCGGCGGCCGCGAGAACGCCGCCAGCAAAACGCGCCCGCCAGTCGGCTTCGCATTCTTGGCGGCTTCGGTCGGAGGAGACTCGCTGTCGTCCCGCGCATTCATTTCTTCGGTACGCAAAACCCAGCCGGCTGGAATCTTGCAGGAGAATCCCGGAGCCGCGTTGTGATATACGCCATTGCTTACCGACCCTTCATCCAACGGAGAATTTGCTGCGGAGGCAGGTTTCCGAACATGCTTTGCAGATGAGGATGAGGATTGAGAGGGCGCCTGCGCCTGAAGCTGGCAGAGCAGCAGAATCGCCAGAAAAACATAAGAGAGACAGCGGAACCTCATATTGCCATGTTACTCGACATGTTCGCCGCGAAAACTAAACGGAGCCGCTTGAGAGGGGAAGAGTTCACCTTAACTCGGTTATGCCGCCCTGCCCAGCACCGGCTGCGTGCAGTGTGAACAACGCCGCGCGTCGATGGGAATCTCGCTCAGGCATTCGGGACACTTCTTCGTTGTCGGATCAGGAGGAGCCTCTCCGCGATTCATGCGCGCCACCAGAGCGTTCACCGGTATGATCACGAAAAAGTAGATCGCCACAGCAACCAGCATAAACGCCACGCACGCATTGATGAAGTCTCCCACTGGAAATGGCGTGCCACGGATGGAGAATCCTAGATAGGAAAAATCCGGCTTGCCCACCAGTGCTGCGATCAGCGGCGTCAGTAAATCTTTGGTCAGCGCCGTAACCACGCCGCCGAAGGCCGCGCCGATCACCACGCCCACCGCCATATCCACAACGTTTCCGCGCAGGATGAATTTCTTGAAGCCGTCGAGCATAAGCGCCTCCCAACCTAAAGATAGGCCGCCAATCTAAGCTACGAGTGCAAAGAGGTCAAGCTAAATGCGGGCCTTGGACAGGTCGCGAGACGGAGATGGCTTGGAGGAGGGAGGCCCCGGGAACTAACAACCTCTCTTTTTGAACCGCCCGGAAGGTGGCTGTGTTCGAGGCTAGCTCAGATCCGCATCGGCATCACGATATAGCGGTACTTATAATCGTCGCCTTCAGCCGGGCGCAGTTGGCCGGCGGACTGCGCGTCTTTCAGTTCCAGGCGCACTTCGCTCGTGCCGGCGGCTTTGAGGAAGTCGACCAGATACTGGGCATTGAAGCCGATGGTCAGGACTTCGCCGGTGTAGGGCGCTTCAATCGAATCCTCAGACTCGCCTGCTTCCGTTGACGATGCGGAAATCTTCAGTTCACCCTTTTCCAGTTTTAATCGCACAGCGCGCGAGCGCTCGTCGGCAAACTGGGCTACGCGTAGAATCGCCGCATTCAGATCATCGCTGTTCAGCGTGATGCTCTTGGAGTTGTCCTTGGGCAGGACCGCTTCAAAGTTAGGGAATTGTCCGGTAAGCTGCCGCGAGGTCAGCAGCCGCGATGCGATCCGGAAATATAGCGTCGACTCATCCTTGGCGAACTCAATGGTCTCGGCGTCGGTCGAATCCAGCAGGGATTTCAGTTCATCCATCGCCTTTTTGGGCACCAGGGTCTTCATCTCACCGGAAACGCCTTCAAACTTCTCACTCGCCCGCTCCACGTGCGCAAGGCGATGGCCGTCTGTGGCCACCATCGTGATCGACTCCGGTTTCAGCAGCATCAAGGCGCCGTTTAGCGTGTAACGCGACTCTTCATTTGAAATGGCAAACACGGTCCGCGCGATCAATCCGCGCAGTACCTGTGCCGGAATCGTAATCGCGCCTGCGGTCGGGAAAGCCGGGAGGCTCGGAAAGTTCGACTTCGCCATCCCCACCATCTTCGTGTTCGACCGCCCGCAGCGGATGCTAACCCAATGATTTTCCAGCAGTTTTATGGTGATGTCGGCATCAGGCAGCAGCTTGACGTAGTCGTGCAGCTTGCGCGCCGGGATCGTGCATGAGCCTTCTTTCTTCACTTTGGCGTTACACGATGTGCGCAGGCTCAGATCGAGGTCGGTGGCCGTCAAGGACAACTTGTCGCCCGCGGCTTCAAATAAGTAATTAGAAAGAATCGGAATGGTGGTCTTGCGCTCGACCACACCCTGGGTTGCGGTCAACTCCCTTAGCAATTCAAACTTGCTGACCGTAATTTCCATGGTTCCAACCGCAACTGCCGCTTCGACCGGCATAAACTTCATCCCCCCGGTTGCCCCACTATGCTTGCTACTTTTATTACTTCCTTATATCAAATACAAAACCTATTAAACCAGCAGTAGCAGTAGGGAGCGCGGAGAAGTGGAAAAGTCCGCGAACCAACTTGTTCTCACCAGGTTCCCACCCATCCCCTAATGTTAGATATCGGGCCCGTACTTCTCGGACGGCTATCCAAAACTTCACCGGTGCGCCGGTTTCCGCCGATCATTCCGCAACTTCCACAGGGCTTTCACAACGAGTGCGGAGGAAGACTGCGCTACCTGGTGCAAAAGCACACTACGGTCGGCGTTCTACCCACCCAACTGCTCGGTCAATTTATTCAGCAGCCTGTTTAAATCTTTATCGTTCTTGCGTACGATTTCAATCTTCTCCACCGAGTGCAACACGGTGGTGTGATGCTTGCCGCCAAACTGCCTCCCGATTTCCGGCAGGGAAGCTTCCGTCATGTGCTTGGCCAGGTACATCGCAATCTGCCGCGGATAAACGATTGCCCGCGAATTATTTTTTGCTTTGATCTCCACCAATCGCAAGCCAAACTGCTCCGCCACCATCTTCTGGATCGACTCAATTGTGACCTTGCGCGCTTGTGAATCGATGAAGTTCTTCAACACCTGTTGCGCATAGGGCAGGGTAATCTCGGCCCCGATCAGCGACGAGTGCGCCACCAACCGGATCAAAGCGCCTTCCAACTCGCGCACGTTCGACCGGATATTCGACGCAACATAAAGGGCCACATCCGTCGGGAGCGTCACTTTCTCCTGCTCTGCCTTTTTCTGCAGGATGGCAACTTTCGTTTCCAGATCGGGCGGCTGGATGTCGGCAATCAGTCCCCACTCGAACCGGCTGCGCAACCGGTCTTCGATTTCCGCCAGCTCTTTGGGCGAGCGGTCGCTGGCGATCACAATCTGCTTCATGGACTCGTGCAACGCGTTGAAGGTATGGAAAAACTCTTCCTGCGTCCGCTCCTTCCCGGTCAGAAACTGGATATCGTCAATGAGCAGGACGTCCACGTTGCGGAACTTGTCCCGGAAGCTGGTCATCTTGTCGTAGCGCAGCGAGTTGATCATGTCGTTGGTGAATTTCTCGCTCGATACGTAGCAGATGGCCGCCTGCGGCAGGCGCCGCTTGACCTCGTGTCCGATGGCCTGCATCAGATGCGTCTTGCCCATGCCGACGCCGCCGTAAAGGAAGAGCGGGTTGTAGGCTTTTGACGGCCGCTCCGCCACGGCCTGGCAGGCGGCGTGCGCGAACTGATTGCCGGAACCGATGACGAAGGCATCGAAGGTATAGCGCGGGTTCAGTTGCGCCGCGCCGTCCCAGTCGAAGCGCGACTGGGATGGAGCCGATGCCGCCGCCGCTGCGGAGAGGCCGCCGTCATGGCGCACCGTTGTGGCCGCCGGATCGTCTTCCGGCGTCACGAACTTGACGTCGTTAAAGTTCAGTCCCAGGTTGTCGATCGCTTCCTGAATCAGGTCGGCGTACTTGTCGCCGGCATGCCGAAACTCGACGGTGGGCACGCGCACGAACAGCACTCCGCCACTCGAGTGGCTGTAACGCGTCGGTTTCAGCCAGGTGTCGTAGGAATGGCGATTGATCTTTTTTTCCAGCGCGTCGAGAATGCGTGTCCACGGATTAGGGGAGAGAGTTGTACTTGGAGCTGACATATTATGATTGCTCGCCGTAGCGCCTGGCGGCTGGTTTGCGGGCGCCTGTCTAAAACCGCTGGTTACCTGGCTGCTGATGGTCTCTGTAAGTGTACTGCGGAATTCGCCCGTCGTTCGGGCGTTCCAGCCCGTTGTGAATAATTCTTTGAAAGTCAGAACAGTCCGGCATGGTAGCACAAATTTTTTTGGTCGCGTGGAAATCTTCGGCTGGAATGTTTTCGCGAACACCTATTCAGAACTCGCGGAGGTTCTCCTGTCAAGTAGCGAGGATATAACTGCAACCGGGCTGGTGCAACGGAGCCAGGAATACGGGATCCTTCGAGACAATTCTTTTCCGCCGTTCACCCCGGGATCGAGCAGGCTCGGCACTGGAGACGACGCCGGAACCTAAGAATCGGTGTCGTTCCCTTTGCCGCCGTCACGCTTCGTCATTTATACTTACCGTTTGCCCTAAGACTTCTGTTCGGATCAGGAGCAGCTATCTTTCATGCCCAAGCGTACGTTCCAACCCAACCGGCGCAAGCGATCCAAGAAGCATGGCTTTCGCACGCGCATGAAAACCCAGGGCGGCCAGAAGGTGCTTTCCCGCCGCCGCGCCAAGGGGCGCAAGCGGGTTTCGGTAAAACCCGGCTTCCGCGAGTAGCGCTTTTTGTGGAAATGATTTCCTCAGCCGAGAAACATAATTGCCTGACGGAGTCGGGGCGGCGGCAGTTTGCGGGCCGCGTCGCACTCGATCACGGGCCCGTGGATGCCGCCAAAAAAGACAGCGCGTTTTCCCCGCACGGCACGCCTTTTGCGGCATGCGGATTTCGAGCGTGTTTACAAACAGGGCCGCCGCCACTTTTCCGCTTCAATGACCGTTTTCTACCTGCCACGGCAAGAAGCAGAAATGTCCAAGACCGATATGCCGTCGCGTCTTATGGCAGGCCCGAAGCGGGAGGTGCGTGTCGGTTTCACTGTGGGCCGCGCTCTGGGCGGCGCCGTCCAGCGCAACCGGATGAAGCGGCGTTTGCGGGAAGCAGTTCGGTTGTCGCGTCGGGCTGGGGATCTGCCCGTTGACGTTGTAATTAACCCGAAGAAATCTTTGCTGGCCGCCGACTTTGCCGCTGTGCTGAATGAAGTTAGCCGGGCTTTCGTAGTGATTGAGGAGAAGTTAGCGGCGAAGCGCAACCCGGTGCGTCCGGGGAGTTGAAGCCGATTTCCATGCGTCAGTTTGCCAAATGCGTCGTGCTGCAGATGCTGCGGGTGTACAAGGGGCTTATTTCTCCCTTGTTCCCGCCGGCGTGCCGTTACGTGCCGACTTGTTCTGAATACGCCGCGGAAGCGGTCGAACGCTACGGAGCGCTGCGCGGAAGCCTGATGGCGGGTATGAGATTGCTCCGCTGTCATCCTTTCGTCCGGGGCGGCTACGATCCTCCGGTGAAGAAGGCATCGGCCCAGGCCAGCGCCACTACAAGGTGCTCACACTTTGCCTGATTTCCAAAATCCTCAGCAGGAACCCGGCTCCGAGAAGCGGCTTCTCCTGGTTTTTGTATTGACGTTTGTTGCCCTGTTTGTCTTTCAGCCTCTGCTGAAGAAGTTCGCGCCACCACCGCCACCCCCGGAAAAGCAGACCGTACCGGCGCAGACCGCTGCGGTTCCTGCAACGCCTGCTCCAAGCGCTGCACCCGCAGTCGCCCAGGCGCCGACAGCCGCCAAGCAGGCTTCCTCCGAAACTGAAACCGTCATTGAGAACGATCTTTACCGCATCACTTTCACCAATCGCGGCGCGCAGGTGAAGTCGTGGATCCTGAAAAGATTCGACAACGACGCTCAAAATGGCCCGCTTGAATTGGTTCATTTCGCCGCTGCGCAGAAATACGGGTATCCCCTCTCACTCTGGACTTACGACGAAACGCTGCGCAACCGTCTCAGTTCCGGGCTCTACCTTGCTTCAAGCGAAGGCCAGCTCGCCGCCCCGGCCTCCCTCACCTTCGAGTACGCGGACCAGGATCTCTCCGTCCACAAGACGTTCCATTTCGATCACACCTACGTGCTGACTGTGGAAACTTCTGTCACCTACAAGGGCAGCGACCTTACGGCCCTGCCTGCGTGGCCCGCAGGATTCGGCGATCAGGCGACGCCTGCGTCTTACGCGGCCGGCCGCATCGACTACCACGACGACGCCTCCACCGACCGAACCGCATTGGTCTTCCCGAATTTCGTCCTGCGGTTACCCTTCAAGAGCATCAGCAGTGGAAACACATTGAAAGGCCCTCTGGAATGGGCCGGGCCGGTCGATCAATACTTCGCCGCCATCTTTATCCCAGAAGATCCAGGCGCAGCTTCCATGGTCACTCTGCGCAACGCTTTGGCGGTATCGAAGGACCCGCAAAAGCCGGAGTCCAAGGAGACCGCCAACTTTGATGTCCTCGGAGCGGCCGTCGGCA
>JBAVAV010000069.1:0-6949 GCA_049585895.1 Candidatus Sulfotelmatobacter sp.
GAGTCAGACCAATCCGGGGCCGGGCCAGTGAAATTTATTCATCGCAGTACAAGGACTTCATAAGAATGGCGAACCAGCAGGGACACTTCTTAACGGCGATTGACGTAGGCAGCGCGAAAACCTGCGCGCTGATGGTGGAGGCCACGGACAATGGCTTGCGCTATCGCGGGCACGGCATAGCCGATTCACGCGGCTCGCGCAAGGGCGTGATCGTGGAACTGGACAAAGCTGTAGCGGCCATACAGAAAGCCGTCGAAGCGGCCGAAGATGTGAGTGGCGCGCCCGTGGAGCACGCCATCGTGGGCATCGGCGGCGCGCACGTGCGCGGGGCGAACAGCCACGGCGGCATCAGCCTGGGTACGCGTCCCCGGGAAATTGGGCGCGACGAAATCAAGCAGGCGGTTGAGCGCGCGCGGGCCATTCCGCTGCCCCCGGATCGGGAGATTCTGCACCTGCTGCCGCAGGAATTCATTTTGGACGATCAGGCCGGAGTGCATGATCCGCTGGGCATGATGGCGGCGCGGCTTGAGGTCCGGGTCCACATGGTGACCGCGGCGACCAGCGCCACACAAAACGTGATCACTGCGGTGAACAAGGCGGGCGTGCATATCGACGACACCGTATACGAGCCGCTGGCCGCCGCCGATTCCGTGCTGCGCGCCGACGAGCGCGAACTGGGCGTCTGCCTCGCGGACCTCGGGGCTGGCTCGACGGAGCTGATCGTTTTTCTGCAGGGAGCTGTCGCCTATACGGGAGTGATTCCGATTGGCGGCGACCACTTCACCAGCGACTTGTCGGTGGGCATGTGCACGCCGATGGCGGAAGCGGAAAAAATCAAGAAGGCATACGGCAACGCGATTGTCACGCTGATTCCAGAAGGCAATGAGGTGGAAGTGCCTTCGGTAGGCGACCGGCCTTCGCGTCTGCTGCGGCAGCGGGTGGTGGGAGAGATTCTGGAACCGCGGGCGCGCGAATTGTTCGAGATGATGCGCGAGGCGTTGCGGCACAGCGGCCTGTTCGAGGCGTGCATCGCCGGAGTGGTGCTGAGCGGCGGAGCGTCGCGGCTACCCGGAATTTTTGATGTCGCGGAATCCGCGCTGCGCAAGCCGGTGCGGCTCTCCTGGCCCATGCCGCTGGCCAAAATGCCGGCCACGCTGGCCGAGCCGGAGTACGCCACCGCCATCGGCATGGTGAACTACGGCCAGCGAGCACGCGTCGCGCGGGGAATTCAGGGAGATCGCTGGGGATCGCGGTTGAAGGCGATGCTGGTCGGGTGAAAACGTTGGTTCGTCAGTTCCGCTTTGCGAGCTTTGCGGCTCTTCTTCGCGTACTTTGCGGTTAAGAGCTTTTGCTGCCGGAGGCAAGAAAAGCCTTTAACCGCAAAGCTCGCTAAGAAAGGCCGCGAAGATCGCAAAGCGGAACGCAATTCAAACTTAGGTGGACAAAAATGAAAAATGACAACAGCATTCGCATCAGCTTCAACGAAGAGCCGCACAACGATGCCAAGATTAAAGTCATCGGCGTGGGCGGCGGCGGCGGCAACGCAGTCAACCGCATGATCGATGCCGGAGTCGAAGGCATTGAGTTCATCGTCGCCAACACCGACCTGCAGGCGCTGCGCATGTCGCGCGCTCCGGTCAAACTGCAGCTGGGCGTAAAGCTTACTAACGGGCTGGGCGCGGGCGCGAATCCGGAAGTCGGTCGCAAGGCCGCGCTCGAAGATTCCGACAAAATCATCGAGGCGCTCGAAGGCGCTGACATGGTCTTCGTCACCACCGGTCTCGGCGGCGGCACCGGTACTGGCGCCGCTCCGATCATCGCGTCGCTCGCCAGCGAGATGGGAGCCCTCACTGTCGCCGTTGTCACAAAGCCCTTTGTCTTTGAAGGCAAACGGCGCATGACTCAGGCGGAGCGCGGCATTGCCGAGCTGATGGAATCGGTGGATACCACGATCGTCATCCCCAACGAAAAACTGCTGGGCGTGGCCGAGAATGCCGGATTCTTCGAGTCCTTCCGCATCGCCGATGACATTCTTCGCCAGGGCGTGCAGGGCATCTCCGACATCATTACGATTCCGGGCATCATCAACCGCGACTTCGCCGACGTGAAGACGATCATGGCGAGCATGGGCTACGCCGTGATGGGCACAGCGACGGCCAGCGGCCAGAATCGCACCATCGAAGCGGCGCGGCGGGCGATTGCCTCTCCTCTTCTGGAATCGGGCGCAATCGACGGCGCGCGCGGCATTCTGATCAACATCACCGGATCGGCGTCGCTGAAGCTGGCGGAAGTGCAGCAAGCCTGCTCCATCATCCAGAGCGCGGCGCACGAGGACGCCAACATTATTTTCGGCGCAGTAATGGACGAGAAGATGAAGGATTCGGTAAAAATCACCGTCATCGCCACCGGCTTCCGCGAAGTCGGCCGGCGCAAGCATGAGGAAATCCACGCTTCGTTCGCAGCCTCGCATGACGATGCGATGAAGTTTCCAGATATGGATTTCCCCGACCCGGCCGGTCCGGCGCATGCGATGCGTGACTCTGAGCCGATGAACGATGCTTCGGTGATCGACAACCGGCCGATGATGGCCGAGCCGGTGGCAATGGCTCATCCCTCGGACGATGGGAATTCACTCGATGCTGTTCGGAGTGCCATGGTGGCGAACTTCGAACAGGATGATCTCGACATCCCGGCGTTTCTGCGAAAGCGCGGCGAGGTCATGTAATCGGAAGCGATGCGGAGCCCGGAAGCGCAAAGCTCGCGCCAAGAAGTGCAAATCTGTGAACCAGACACGCACGATGGAGTGAAAAACATCATCCAGGAGGGAGTACCGTTCCAGTAATGGGGTAACGGATTACCGAGGCGCCGGAACCGAGGTAACTTCGGCGCAAGTGACTGTCCCGAAATGGGTTAAGCAAAGAATAATGTTTAACCCGATATAAACTTTTTGGTTGCCTCCGGCGTGTTGACTCCCGTACTATCGGAGAGTTCGGCGAGTTTTTGCAGCGCCCGCTGCTGGCACGGTTCGTGCATCACACTAGGACGGAAAATTGCAATCAGGGCCAGGTCAAGGTCAGGGGAAAAAACTAGAGATGCCCAAGTCTGCACAGCGCTGCTTCGGTCTGGTTGTGCTGATGACAGGATGGCTGCTGCTTGCCCAGGGACTCTGGGCCGCGAATGTCAATCCGCGCCCCTTGCATCCCAAGTCCAAGTCGCAGAAGGTAAGCGAAAGCCAGAGAACGCGGCGGCGGATGCGGCACCTGGCCCGCGGCCGCAGCCTGCCTGTGACCCGGGTTTCGGCCACTACTCGCCGGCACAGGTATCATGAGCGCTTTTTCATGAGTTCCTTCGCCACTGATATCACCGGGGGTGACATCATTGCCGGCGAAGACACCACCGTTCGCCAGGCTGCCATTGACGCCTTGGGCAATATGAACGGCACGGTCGTCGCAGTCGAGCCGACCAGCGGTCGTGTGTTGACGATGGTGAATCAGAAATTGGCGCTGACCAGCGGCGCGCAACCCTGCTCGACCATCAAACTTTCCGTCGCGTTAGCCGCCTTGAGCGAAGGCGTGATCTCGAAAGATACCGAGGTGGTGATCGGTGGGCGCAGCCGGATGAACCTGACCGAAGCGATTGCTCACTCCAACAATGCCTACTACGAAGCCCTAGGCCGGAAACTAGGGTTTGAGAAAGTCGCTTATTATGCCCACCAATATGGGCTGGGTGAACTGGCGGGCTACGATATTCCCGGAGAACAGCCGGGCGCTTATCCCGACGAAGCGATTCCCGCGAAGTTGGGCGGCGTAGGCAAGATGTGCTCGTTCGGCGAAGGCGTTTCCATGACCCCGCTGCAGCTGGGCGCGATGGTTTCCGCCATCGCCAACGGCGGCACGCTCTACTATCTGCAGCACCCCGGGACTTCCGAAGAAGCCGCTAGCTTTCAGCCTCGTGTAAAACGCCAGCTCGATATCGCGCCGCTGATTCCGGAACTTTCCGGGGGCATGGCAGGCGCTGTGGAATACGGCACGGCCCGCAGCTTGAGACTAAATTTTAACGAGGAAGAGATTCTGGGCAAGACCGGCACCTGCTCCCACGCTGGCACCCGCTTCGGCTGGTTTGCCTCCTACGCCAATACCAGCGCCGGCCGCATTGTAGTGGTAGTCTTCCTGCAAGGCGGACGGCCCACCTTCGGTCCCAAAGCTGCCGAAATTGCCGGCCGCATGTACCGCAATCTCTACGATCACAACTTCTTCCTCGCCGGACCCACCGATGCTTCGGCCGTGAAGCCCACGATTACGACGCCCTAGTTCTTGGGCCTTTTCCTGAGGGTAGACTCCGGTTCTGGAGTTACTTCTTGCGCTCGTCGCGCTCGACCACGCCGTCCTTGATGTGGACTATGCGATGAGCGTACTCTGCGATGTCGTGTTCGTGGGTGACGAGCACGATGGTGTTTCCTTCGCCGTGCAGGCGGTCGAACAACGCCATGATCTCGCTGCCGGTCTGGGAGTCGAGGTTGCCGGTGGGCTCGTCGGCCAGCAGGATGGAAGGGTTGTTGACCAGGGCGCGGGCGACCGCCACACGCTGGCGCTGGCCGCCGGAAAGCTCATTGGGCTTGTGGGTCATGCGCGATTCCATACCGACCGCGGTGAGCGCGCCCTTGGCGCGCTGCATGCGCTCCTCGGTCGCGACGCCGGCATAGATCAGGGGCAATTCCACGTTGTGAAGAGCCGTGGCACGAGCCAGCAGGTTGAAGGTTTGAAAAACAAAACCGATTTCTTTGTTGCGAATGCGGGCCAACTCATCGTCATCGAGCTCGCTTACCAACTGGCTGTTCAGCCAGTATTCGCCCTTGGTCGGCGTGTCGAGGCAGCCGATCAGATTCATCAGCGTGGACTTACCCGAACCGGAGGGCCCCATGATGGCAACATATTCTCCCCGCTCAATGCGCAGGTTCACGCCACGCAGCGCGTGCACCTGTTGCTCGGATCCCATGTCGTAGGTCTTCCAAAGATCCTCTGCGGCAATCATGCAGGATTGGGGCGGGGCTGAAACGGCGCTATTGGGCATGCTGATCACTTCCGCGGTTGCCATATTGTTCTCCTGCTCCGGTGCCACTGGCCGCTCCGATTCTGTTTTCGATTGCGGGGACTATATTTACTGTCCGAATTTACTGTCCAAGAGCTCAGCCGGCTTTCCAGTTGGACGGGCGAAGCGCGCGAACGTTATAACGTTATGTTGACTCGTCTTCCTTCTTCGGGGCGGAGTTGTCGATCTTTACCCCGCTGCCGGGGCGCAGCGTGCGCAAGACCTTATAACTGCCGGTAATGACTTCGTCTCCCTCTTTCACTCCACTCAGTACTTCGATATCGGTGGTTCCAGTAATGCCGGTGGCAACCGGGGCGAACTCGGCTTTCTTGTTGCGAATCACGAAAACACCCTGCACGTCTGCTTTATCGTTCTTATCGTCCTTCGCCGCTGTTTCTTTAGGTCGCGAGGCGGCATGCACCGCTCCCGGCGCGGAGTTCTGCTGCTCCAACTGCGCTTTGGTGCGAAGCGTCAAGGCCTGAATCGGAATCGCCAGTGCACTGCTTCGCACAGCGGTCGTGATTTTGGCGGTGGTCGAGAGGCCGGGGCGCAGGTCCTGCGGAGCATCGCTCAAGGTCACCACTACCTTGAAATCCTTGGCTTCTTCGCTGGCGGTGGTTTGCTGCGACGTGGAGATTCCGCTGGAGCGGACGATGGCGTTGTCCCCGATCTCGGAAACGGTCCCGTGAAACGTCTTCTTGGGAATGGCATCGATGGCAATCTCGGCCGGCTGGCCTATGCGCACATTTACGATGTCGGTTTCATCCACCTTCACTTCGGCGGTGATGACCGACATATCGGCCAGCGTAAGCAGCGTGCTGCCCAGCGCGTTTTGAATACCGATGACCACCGACTCTCCTTCGCGCACCGGCAAGTTCGTGACCACGCCGTCGTAGGGAGCGGAGTAAGTGGTTTTCTGGAGGACATCCGCAACGCGGGTAAGATTGGCGCGGGCCTGGTTGACGTGGCGGTCTGCAGAATCCTTCTGGGCTTTGGCTTGCGCGACGCGCGCCTGAGCCTGTACCAGCCCGGAGTCGGCGGTAGCCCATGCGTTCCTGCGACTGTCGAAATCTGATTTTGCGATCAGCCCGTCTTTAAAAAGGTTTTGCGCGCGCTCCCAGTCGAGCTTGTTGCGGTCGTAGTCGGCGCGGGCGCGCAGCAGATCGGCGTCGGAGGTTCTGAGGGCGGCATCGGCGGCGATCGCATCCGTCTCCGCGGCCTGCACCGAGGCCTGGTTGGCGCTTACGTCAGCCGAGGACTGCACGTTCTCCAGTTGCGCCAGCAATTGTCCCTTCTTTACGTGATCCCCTTCCTTGACGTAAAGGTGGGTGATCTTTCCGTAGGCATTGGCGCCGATATTAACGTAGGTCTTGGGCTTGATTTCGCCCGATGCGCTCACCACAGACGACAGATCCTGGCGCTGCACCTTGCCAGTCTGCACCGTCACCACATTTTTGCCGCTTTGGTGAACCGAGAAGCCGACGATAGCGGCGAGCACCACCACAATGCCGGCGCCAATTGCAATTTTCTTCCAGGGTTTCATCGTGTCCGTCCGTCCGGGGTTTTTGCGCGCCGGGTTTTTATGCGGATGTCTAGCGATCTCTCACTTTCTCCGCTTTCGGCCGCGCTCTCGCTGGGCCGGGGCCCCAAGGCCGACGGACGCACATCCACAATTACGATCCCGGGAGCAGGAAAGTTCCATTCAGGGATGCTTGACCGAGACCTGCGGGGAACCCAGAGAACCGCCGCTGACCCGAACCGGTAATTATATCTTGGGGGGTGTCCTAACACTGAAACTCAGTGTTAGGACACCACCCTAAGCGGGGTGTGGTATACATGAGGGCGTTCCCCGACCACGGAA
>JBAVAV010000070.1:0-4498 GCA_049585895.1 Candidatus Sulfotelmatobacter sp.
GAACTAGTGGCACGGTCGGAGACGTCATATTTCAGACCCGCGACAAACCCAATAACAAAGGACTTGGGCAGCAGCTAAGTGGTATGTTCAATTCCCGACCAAGTACCGGCGAGTTCGGGCTTTATGCCGTGGAGAATCCGACCGACATTTACCGCACAATTCTCGCCCAAGCTAGCGCTACTTCAAACAGTGCCAAGAATGACAATTGAAATCAGCTTTCATGTCGCCGGAGTGACCTCTTTTCCTCGATTTTCCACGAGTTAGACGTAGTAGTCACAGCTTCTGCACAGCAATCCCCTTCCGCTATATTCCCATCAGCGGTTCTATCCCTGACAATTCCTACGGACAGCCCGCATCCGACTCATGGCCAACCCTGGCGATTTCGCGTACACGGTCAAGCAGCAGGCGGATATTGTCCGCATCATCGGCGACTACATCAAGCTGAAGAAGGCTGGGGCGCAGAACTATTCGGGGCTTTGTCCGTTTCACGGGGAGAAGACGCCGTCCTTTTCGGTGCACGCCACGCGGCAGTTTTATCACTGCTTCGGCTGTGGCGTTTCCGGCGACGTGTTCAGTTTCGTGCAAAAGGTCGAGAACATTACGTTCCCTGAGTCGGTGCGTCTGGTGGCGCAGAAGCTGGGCATTCCGCTGCCCAAGGCCAGCCATGCGAGTCCGGCGGAGGCCAAAGAGGCGAAGCTGCGCGGGCAATTGCTCGACGTACACGAGCGCGCTGCCGCATTTTTTCGCGACTGCCTGAAGAAGCCGGAGGGCGCGCGAGCGCGGGAATATCTTGCCGGACGCGGATTGAATGACGACATGATCGCGGCGTTTCACATCGGCTACGCGCCCGATTCCGGCTTCCTGCTGCGCGACCGCCTGCTGGGCGAATTCGGCGAGGAAGTGCTGCGGGAGAGCGGGCTGTTTTCGTGGAAGCAGGAGACCGGGCGTCAGACCTCGGACCTCGGCCCTCAGCAAGCCGAATCCGAGGTCCAAGGTCCGAGGTCCGACGCCCGAAGTCCGATCTATTCCAAATTCCGCAATCGAATCATGTTTCCAATCGCCAGCGAAGCGGGGAAGATCATCGCCTTCACCGGGCGAACGCTGGCCACCGACGAAAAGTCCGGGCCGAAGTATTTGAATTCGCCGGAGACGGCTATCTATTCCAAGAGCAAGGTGCTGTTTAACCTCGATCATGCGAAAGAGGCGATCCGCAAGCTTGATTACGCCATCCTGGTCGAGGGACAGATGGATTGCATTTCCGTGTATGCGGCAGGCTTCCACAATGTGATCGCCAGCTCGGGCACGGCGTTCACCGAGCTGCAGGCCAAGCTGCTGGGGCGCTTCAGCAAGAACGTGGTGGTGAACTTCGACCCTGATACGGCGGGCGCCAAGGCGACGGAACGCACGCTGGGACTGCTGGTGGAAGAAGAATTTCAGATCAAGGTGCTCACGCTGGAGCAGGGATTCGATCCCGATCTCTACATCCGCCGCCGGGGCAAAGATGCTTACAGCGAAGCTCTGCGCCATTCGCAGCGTTATTTTGATTACCTGATCGATCGCGCTCGCGGTCAGTTTGGCGTGCGCAGTTCCGAAGGCAAAGTAAAGGCGGTGAACTACCTGCTGCCGCACATCCAGCGCGTGCCCAGTAGAATTGTCCGCGACGAGCTGGCCCAGGAAATCGCGCAGAAGTTGGGAATCGATTCCGCCGTGTTGCGGCAAGAGCTTCGGCACACAGCGTCGTCGCGTTCAGCGGCCACCCTCAAAGGGTCGGCGGAGGCTCAGGTCACCGACGCCGAGCGAATCCTGATCCGGGCGCTGGCCTCGGCGCGCCAGATGCAGCCCGGCGAAGAGCATGTTTCCGCGCGCGATGGCGCTGAAGAAGAGTTCGATCCGGCGCGGCAGGCGCAGTTCGCCCTGCGGAATGAAGCGTTGCATCGCGGGCTGGCTACCGAGTCGCTGGCCGAAGTTCTGCTCAATGCCGGGCCGGAAGTTGCCGATGTAATGGAAGTACCGCGCTCCGAAGGGGACCGGCGGTTGCTGGCTTCCATCCTCTTGAAAGAAGATGAGCTATTAACTGCGGAAGGACTGGAAAGCGCGGTGCGGGCACTGCGGCGGATTCACCTGCGGCGGCGTCTCGAACAGGTGCAGCGGGATCTGCAGTCGGGATTACGTGATTCCCAAAGGATGCAGGCCCTGCTGGAGGAAAAAGTCCGGTTAAAGCGGGCACTGATGGGTCCCGGGGTGGTGGCCGAGACTGACGATGCGGCATGACCGAGGTTACGGAATGTGTGAAACAAAACCCCTGCAACAGCCATCTAAATATTAGACTGGAGTTGGATATGGTGGCGGAGATAAACATGCCACTCCGGGCAACTGATAGACAGCGCGCCACTTATGTGGTATCTTCTATAAGTTTGTACCGGGCGCACAACTCTGCACCATCCCATAGATTCCCACCTTTATCGCTTAGCCACACGCTCCGCGCGAGCGAATTGAAGAATTTGAGGACAAGTCTTGGCTCTTGAAGACAAGTTCGACGACATAAAAAAGCTGGTCGATGCCGGGAAAGAAAAAGGCTACCTCACCTACGACCAGGTAAACGACTTGATCCCGCACGATGTGCACAGCCCCGAGGACCTGGACGACCTGCTGACCACGATCGGTACGCAGGGAATCGACGTGCTGGAGGGCCCCAAGCTGCCCTCCGCCGCGCTCGACAAGAAGTTCGAAGACAGCGAAGAGGGCGAGGACGTTGAACTCGACCTCACTCCCGGAGCACTCGAAAAAACCAACGACCCCGTTCGCATGTACCTGCGCGAGATGGGAACCGTTCCTCTGCTGACGCGCGAAGGCGAAGTGGAAATCGCCAAGCGTATCGAGCGCGGCCAGTTGCGCGTGCTCAAGGCGCTTTCGCGGTCGCCCATCGTGATCCGCGAACTGCTCACCCTCGGTGAAGACCTCAAGAAGAATGTGCGCTCCATTAAAGAGGTCGTCACCTTCGACGAAGAGGAGATTACCGACGAGATCCTGCAAAACCGGCTGAACGAATTTACCGGCAAGATTGACACCATGGCCAAGCTGTACAAGAAAGCCGGCCAGTTGCAGGAAAAGTACGAGACGGTTTCGCAGAAGAAGCGTCCCAAAGATCATCGCCGCGCACGCCGCAACCTGGCGCGGGCCATCGTCAAGGTTTCGCTGGCGATGCGCAATCTCGGCTTTACCAATTCGGAGCGCAAGCGGCTGATCGACCGCCTCAACAAAACGGTGGATGGAATGCGGTCGCTCGACCGCCAGTCGCAAAATCTTGAGCGCAAGGCCGAAGCCACCCGCAGCGAAGAGCAAAAAAAAGAATACCGCCGCCAGGCCCGGGCGGTTCGCAGTGAAGTAGAGAAGCTCGAACTCGAAGCCGGAGTCCTGTTCCAGGAGCTCAAGCGCACCCAGCGCGAAATCATCCAGGGGGATATGGATGCGGAGCAGGCCAAGCGCGAGCTGATTGAAGCCAACCTGCGCCTTGTAGTCTCGATCGCGAAAAAGTACACCAACCGTGGCTTGCAGTTTCTCGATCTGATTCAGGAAGGCAACATCGGCCTGATGAAGGCCGTGGACAAGTTTGAGTACCGCCGCGGGTATAAGTTCTCGACTTATGCCACGTGGTGGATTCGGCAGGCGATTACTCGTGCCATTGCCGATCAGGCGCGGACGATTCGCATCCCTGTCCACATGATCGAGACCATCAACAAGCTGATCCGCACCTCGCGGCAACTGGTGCAGGAGCTGGGACGCGAGCCGACTTCAGAAGAGATTGCCAAACGCATGGATATTCCGGTAGCCAAAGTGCGCAAGGTGCTGAAAATCGCGCAGGAGCCGATCTCCCTCGAGACGCCGATTGGCGAAGAGGAAGACTCGCATCTGGGCGACTTCATCGAAGACCGCGCCGTGGTCTCGCCGGCCGAAGCTGTAATCAACGTAAATCTCAAGGACCAGACCGGCGAAGTCCTGCGCACGCTGACACCGCGCGAAGAAAAAGTTATCAAGATGCGCTTCGGCCTGGAAGACGGCAGCGAACACACATTAGAAGAAGTCGGACAGTCGTTCGCGGTGACCCGCGAACGCATTCGCCAGATCGAGGCCAAGGCGCTGCGCAAGCTGCGGCATCCTTCGCGCTCGAGGAAGCTGCGGGCGTTTATGGATGGGGTGAGGGACTAAAGAGCATTCACCACAGAGTCACAGAGAAAACCTTTTAAGTTGTTGAGGCACGGCTGGCGCCGTGCCTCTTTTTGTGCCAGCTGTTCGTCCCGAATTGGCATTCGTATCCCAAAATATTGAGCGTTTGTCAGCTTGTGTAAGGGAGTGCGCCCGTACAATTGTCATCGGCGAGCAGCGTTTAGGAGGGTATTGCCAGTGGGTCCTGGACGCCGTTTGCCAGACGGTCGAGTGGCTTTTCAGCCACTAGGGTTCGACTCCCATGCCCACCACGGTCACTCGACAACACTCAAGG
>JBAVAV010000071.1:0-4910 GCA_049585895.1 Candidatus Sulfotelmatobacter sp.
CTGCGGCGAAGGCCAGGGCCAGCCCCAGCAGCGCCAGCAGAAACTTGGCCAATACTTCTTTCGTCCCAGCTTGTTTTGTCCCAGCTTGTTTTGTCCCAGCTTGTTTTGTCCCAGCTTGTTTTGTCCCAGCTTGTTTTGCCCCAGCTTGGGCCGAGGCCGACTCCATCCAAGCGCCGAACCGCCCTGCTCCGGGGTTTCTCGCAGCCGAATTGGCGTAGGAGGAGTTCACCTGCTCGGAGCCTAGCATCGCCGCATGGAACGAGCAATTGAGATGGGCTTGCGGAGGAAGCCTCCGTAACTGCTTGACGCGCCGGGCGCCGGAGTCACTTAGGCGGATTTTTTTGTGAAGCCCCCTCCCCCCTCCCCCCTCCCCCTGCTGCTATTTAGAATCATCGAGTTAGCACGAAATTCCCTGCAAAATACCCCTTCCAAAGGACTTAGATGTCAAAATATAGAAAACAAAGAATTTCTGACGGATCGCTTGTTCTCTTTTTCTCTCGTGCTCTTTACGACAAGGACCGTTACGGCCTCGACCATGATCGCGCGATTGAGAGTGTGGGCGCAAGGTCAGATGTCACAGTGCGGGTGTGGAAAACGGGCGCGGTCAAAGAACGGAAATGAAGTTTCGACCAGCCAGTCGAGGAGATACATTTTGCATTGGAGATTCGCGCCGCCCCACCAACCAATACGCTTATGCAAATTTCCTTAGCGCCCTAGCAGAAAGCGAGACTCGCGAGAATCGCTTCCGAAGCCAGTAAGGCGGCGATCCTGGTGGTGCAGGAATTGCCAACTACGAACCGGTGAAGATTGCGAGAGTGCTGCATGGAGCCCAGCGCTGGCCGTAGTGAGACGTCCCGTCTGTCTTCAGATTTTCAGATTCTCTGTGCAGGCGAGACGCTCAACGATACGAACGAGCCTAGCTCTAGTTCACTTTGGGGGCAGCGGCACTTGTCCGATGAAGAGGGACAGCCTCGCATGCCGGCCAATCGTGCTTCAAGGTCGTTTACCTTTTGACAGGAGATTGCGGAGCTGAGGGGACTTTCACACCGGGCCGCTCAGCGGCCGGCGCTATCTCGTAAGTCAAATCCACGTCGGCGTGCACATCAATCGTGCCCGCCGAGATAGGCGCGAGACTGGTGGATTGGAGCTTCTCGAAGCTGATTTCGCGTGGAGCAGAAACAACGACTGGTTGACCTTCTTCGACGGTCAACAGCCTATCTAATTTTAATTTCAGCGAAATGGCCAACGCCTCAGCGCCAGCTTGCGCCTGGTTGGCAGCCGCCGCTAAAGCCCGAGCCCTCACTGAGTTTTCGTTGTGTAGCGTGAAAGTGAGTCGATTGATGCTGGTTGCGCCCGATTTTATGGCGATATCAATGACGGTCTGCAACCTGGAAATATCGTTCAAAAGGAGACGTACGGTATTGCTAGCGGTGTAGCCAGCAATTGTCGGCGCACCGTCTCGAGGATACTGGTAATTCGGATTGATCGAGAAATCGATTCCCTTCGCGGTGGCCGACGGAAATGCAGCATTGAGTTCCCGAACCAGAGCATTGGACTGGCTGGCATTTTGATCACCTGCTGCTTGGGGCGTAGTCGCCTGCGTCACCACGCCGATATCAAATTGCACCTGGTCCGGCTCTACCGATAGGGTGGCTTGGCCGTGCACACGCATCGACGCAGGCCCGCGCCGTTGCGTCGTGTCCTGTGCCTGCATTACCGCCGCACACGCGAGAAGAATGGCAATGAAGCGGAGAAGTGAGTCCTGCCGACCGCCTGATAGCCAAACCTCGGTAGCGTACATGTGAGTAGTATAGGCGAGAAGCAAGGGCGCGTTGCCAACGAAAAACGCCACCTCTTCCAAGCAAAGATGCGATTCGCTGAACCTCTGACTAAGATTTAGCGCCCTCAGCCTCCGGGGTGCTGTATTGCTCTCGGAGTCCGTCGGCAACCCGGTTGAAAATCCCGGCCCGAAGTGCGAAGCTAGCCCTTTCGGATAACGCTCGCCCTTAACGTCGCACCAAGCCTGAATGGGCCGGTCACCTGGCTATACAAATGCATCGAGGGAGAGCCGATGAGGTGCAATGAGAACCCTCTCGCGCCGCTCTTTCCTGTCGCTTGCAGCAGCACTCCCGGTCCTTTCCGGTTTGCGCGGGCGGATTTCCGGTTCGGATGATGCCTTTCTGGAAGATTTATCCTTCCGCGCATTTCTTTTTTTCTGGGAGCACAGCGATCCGCATACCGGACTTGTACTGGACCGCGTACGCACCAATGGAGCAGATATCTCCGGACGAAATCTGGAAGTCGCCAGCACCGCCCTGACGGGCTTTGCTCTCACTGCGATGTGTATCGCTTCGGACAGGCGATGGATGGATCCCAATCAGCTCCGGGAGCGGGTTCGTACTACACTCCGCCATTTCGCATACGTTCAGGATCACGTGCGTGGCTGGTATTACCATTTTGTGAACCGCAAGACCGGCGAGCGTGTCTGGAACTCTGAAGTTTCTACCATTGACACAGCCCTGCTCCTTGCCGGTGTTTTGACCGCGCAACAGTACTACGGAGACGACACCGAGATTTTCAATCTTGCCTCCGAGGTTTACAAGCGGGTCGAATTTTCGTGGATGTTGAACAATCATACCGGGTTGCTGCACATGGGCTGGAATCCGGAAACAGGCCTGTTACGTGCTGAGTGGACGGGGTATGACGAGCAAGCTATCCTGTACCTGCTTGGCATCGGCTCACCTACGTATCCGATTCCTGCCAAGTCCTGGTATCGCTTCGACCGTCCGGCAATCGAAGGTTACGGCTACAGGTTTGTAGGTCGCGGACCTCTGTTCACGCATCAGTACTCGCAAGCGTGGATGTATCTCGCTGGTCTTCGCGATGGACCACCGTTCGAAATTGATTACTTTCAAAATTCGGTAGCCGCCACGTATGCTCACCGGGCATACTGTCTTAGCCTTCGCGGAATCTATGCACACTATTCGGAGTATCTATGGGGTATCACGGCTTCCGATAGCGACATCGGTTATGTGATTTGGGGAAATCCGGTTTCGAGACGTGATGTGGATGGGACGGTCGTCCCCTGTGCGCCCGGTGGTTCGCTTATGTTCGCCCCCGAAATCTGCTTGCCCGCACTTCGCTACATGCACGAGCAATTTGCTCGATATATCTACGGTCGCTATGGATTTGCGGACGCTTTTAATCCACAGACGCTCTGGGTCGACCCGGATGTCGTCGGCATTAACGTGGGCATCACGCTGCTGAGTGCGGAAAACCTGCGCTCCGGCCGTGTCTGGCGTTGGTTCAATCGCTCATCCGACGTCCGGCGCGCCGTCGAACAATTGTTTCAGCCCTACTAAACAACACCAGTCAGGTGGGGAAATCAAAGAATGGTGAAACGCGAGATTACGCTCTGGTCACGGGCCGGCAGCCAGGCGCCGCAGAGGGGAATTGCCCGGCCCGCATATGAGACTGCCCTGGCATGCGGAACCAAATCCCAACAACCTGGGGGCGTAGAGCCGCCCAACTCCGCGGGCGCTGACCATGGGCCGGGGGCTCGCGTTCCCCGCTCACACCTGCGTGACAGATTGATCAAAGTTGCGGGCTAGACCAGCCGAGACAGCAAGAGCCATCCCGAAAACTTCTTGACGACAAGAGTCGCGCCATGCTATAGCTGCGCCACAGAGCGACAGATCGCTTAGTTCGATCTAGCAGGAAATGCCCGGCCGCGATGGGTCACCACGGAAAGTGGTGGCCAGAGGCCAGATCGGACTGCACTTCGCTCTCGAGAAGGTTAAGATGGCCCCACGAACGACGATCTCCGCCGGTTTTTCGTTTTTCTCGCTCATTTTCTTCTTGGCGGCTGCACAGCCTGGGCTCAGAGAGTACACCTGATCTCAGTGTTGTGAGCAATTTGAAACACAATTGCGAAATCGAATCATCTACAATCGACCGCGAAAAATGGCTGCGGTCTTCCTAAGGTTAGAATTCGTAGCCATCGAGCGATGTTTTTCAATCTGCCCAGTCTGTAGCGTTCCGCAGCCTGGCTTTTGGGAGGGAGTTCATGATCCGTATCGGCTGTAGGTTCCGGTTTGTGCTGATCTCCACGATTCTCTTGTTGGTGTCTTCGTCTGCGCTCGCCCAATATGGAGCAAGCCTGGAAGGAACCGTCGCCGATAAGAGCGGAGCCGTTGTTTCCGGGGCTACCGTAACGGTTACCAATCAGGCGACGGGTGTGAGCCGCGATACGGTCACCAGCGGATCGGGTTTTTATCGCATTTCTGGTCTTACCCCGGGCAAATACAGAGTGGATGTCGAAGCCGCCAGCTTCAGGAAGGAGACCACCCCTGACATAGAAGTCAGCGCTGAATCTACACGCGGTCTCAATGTTGTTCTAACGCCCGGAGCTGCCCAGGAGTCGGTCGAAGTCACGACCGAGGGGGTTGCCCTCGAAACCGAGAATGCCAGCGTGACCGGAAGCATTGGAGCCCAGCAGGTGGAAGAACTCCCATCATTCGGGCGCGATCCCTACGAGCTATTGCGCCTTGCTCCCGGTGTCTTCGGCGACGGCGCTCGCGCTAGCAACGCAACCGCGTCATTCCTGCCGAACACCGTCGGCGTCGGTGGCTCCGCTAATTCGATCTACCAGGTGGAGAACCAGCCGCAGATCAGCGCCAACGGACAGCGCGTCACCGAAAATAATTTCACGATCGATGGTGTGGACGTGAATAGTCTCACCAATGGTGGGGCGGCTGTGGTTAGCCCGACCGAGGAATCGGTCGCTGAGATCAGCGTACTGTCAAGCACCTATTCGGCTGAAGATGGAAGAAACTCCGGCGCACAGATCAAGGTGATTTCGAAAACCGGCACAAACCGCCTCCACGGCAGCGGTTTTTTCAAGTACAACG
>JBAVAV010000072.1:0-2459 GCA_049585895.1 Candidatus Sulfotelmatobacter sp.
GGCCAAGCGCGCAATCGAGGCCTGGATAAGGGAATTAGAAGCATCGCCAGCGGCGTGAACGTTATGACTTTGATCGCTCAAATAGCACTTGGCGTTATTATCGGTGGTCTCACCATTGCGTTGTTGGTAACAGGCTTCCTTGTCTGGAATAGGCGCTAGAGAAACGAGCGTTTGGTGGTGGATTATTTATTGCCGGGGCAGCCGAGTTTCCTATCATGACTCTTTTCTCCTTTGGGCTTTCTAATGCGCCAGTATTCGAGCACGCGCTCTTGACGCAACTTGCTCTCGTCGCATCCTGGGTTTCCGCACGTGATATACCCGGTCTTCGCAAATTTATTGCATACCGGGCAACGTGGCCAATTCGCTGGATAATGCCTCATTTACTGCTCGCGGTAATTGTATGGCGGGATGACCAGATGGCCACCGAGCCCGTCGCGGCCATGCAGCTCGCCGGGGCGCATTAGGTCGATCGGTCCGCCCACGCCGTCGATCCAATTCGGGTCACGCGCCAGATGATCGTCGAACCAATCCACGCCTGCGCTGCCGGAATAGGTTATGGTCGGAATAACGAGAACATGACCAGTAGTTGCAGAAAGCGCAGGGATGGCCAATGCGGCCACACCGGCCGCGAACATCTTCACTTTCATTGAAAACCCCTCACCAGACCACTGGAAGACAACCTCAGCCCGCAGCCACCGTCCATCCCGAAGGGAAAAGCAACGGCGAGGTGTTTAAAATGGTCATTAGTCGTGCTTGACAATGCACTTTTACATCTTTGTTACATGGGTGGGCCCGCGTTGTTACATGGGTGGGGGCAGAAGGTGAGCAACCTCATCCTGAACATCAATGTCTACATGGAGGATGCCGAATCCGGTAAGATGAAGTTCGCCCGGAGCGTCGACATTCGCGGCAACACCGACGAATCCTGCGACGGGGGCTCGATTATTTGCTGCGCAATTATTTGTTGCGCGAGCCCTAACCGACGACATGTCCGCTTTCCCACCTCTCGCAACAGTCGAGTCCGCCATTCGCACAGTACGAGCCCCGGAGGGCTGTTAATCCGGGGCTCGCAGAGCCAAGCGGCGTGGGGGGCATGAGGTGGTGCGGGGCCGCTCGGTTTCGAAGCAACCGTAGCAGAGGCGTGAGTTCGATCTGCCCAAAGGGGTTTCCACCACGCGACAGCGGGCTAAATCACCTCAGTTCCGCTGGACCAAGCAGCTTCCGCCTGAAGCACGCAGACTTGAACATAGTTTTTCCGCGCTTTCGCGAGTTGCGAAGCCCACACGGACCCGGTACCAGGCCGCGTTTTTACCGACATTGTTGCGGAGAAGCAGAGGCAGGTGAGCTCCCAAGACTGCAGCATGCTTCTTCTGCATGCCATGGTATGCTGCAAGGGCGCTTGTTTCCGACACACTCCCCACAAGTTGCACCCCCCATGGTACCTCGGCATTCTCGCGTAAGGCTACGGTGCGTAACTCTTTCTTAGGCGCACGCCGAGTAGGTGCATCCAATGCAAGCTGAGTACACGGTATTCCTTGTGGGAGCGATAAACTCAAAGTGAGATCGCGTGTGCGCCATTCAACCGCTGATCGACCTGTAACAATCCGAACGTATGCTTCAGTCTCCTGCGGCAGCCCCCGAGCGTGTGCGAGCCAGTCCTGCACCCGTTTAGGACCGGCATTGTAGGCCGCAGCGGCAAGCCCCAAGCTGCCAAATTGTTTCCGTAAGTCGCGCAAGTGTTCGGCCGATTTCATGATGGCCTCAAACGGATCAAAAGGATTGCGCAGCCCAACCCGCACGGCCGTCGCCGGCATAAATTGAGCGATCCCTTGGGCGCCGGCGCGACTTACTGCGTGCGTATCAAACCGGCTTTCCTGCCAGATCAAGCGAGTAAAGAACTCAACCGGCAAATCGTATTCACGCGCCGCGGATTCAATCGTCTGACATAACCTTTCGACCGGGACCGCAACGGTGGGTTCAACAGCGTTGCGCTCGCCCGTTTGCGTGTCTGGGTTTTGCCCGACCCGAAAACCTGAGTGTCCCGACCCGCCCTCTGACGATACCTCAGGTCGAGCATCTAGAAGAGCCGGCATGTCACGGCTCGATAGGGCCCGACCCTCCGCAGGTCCAAAGGCGAGCGCCACAACAATCAAGAATCGGGGCGCAAAAGATGGCATCTTCTCTTCAGGGAGTTGAAAAACCAGCCCTTTTCCGGCGTCACTCTTAGACCTTATGGGCACCAGGAACGCCGCAACGAATTATGCCTCCAAACTGAGGAATCAGCCAGAGATTTTTTCCCATAATTCCGGCTGAGGCGAGCCAATCATCAACTAGTACCATTAGCTACCGAAGCTTGCCCCTTAAACCCACAAACCTGGATTGAATATTTTTCGTTGTTGGTCACGGGAACTGTTTGTTTGCCCAGTGTCATGGATTCTCACGGCGGTTGGGGAACGCCA
>JBAVAV010000073.1:0-3724 GCA_049585895.1 Candidatus Sulfotelmatobacter sp.
GCCACGGAAATGTCGTGGACGGCGGTGACCATCACCACGGGCATGTCGGGAAATTTTTCCTTGGTACGCTCAAGCAGGCCGATGCCGTCGAGGCCGGCCATCATTAGGTCAGACAGCATGAGCTCGAATGCTTCGCCCGAATTCAGAATGGCGAGCGCCTCCGCGGCGGAACCAGCCTGCTGGCAGGTATACCCAGCAGTGGTGAGCATGGAGGAGACGATTTCGCGAATTGCTTCCTCGTCATCCACTACGAGAATTCGATCGGGCATGAGGGTCTGTCCAGTCTATCGGCGATTCTAACCCATCCGGGAGATGCCGAAAGTAACCATCAAGGTCCGGAAAGGCTGTCCGAAAGACCCTTCACCCATGATATTCAGGAGCAAGGCACGACTGCGCCCGAATACGATGAGTCCTTCCGTCTGGTCCATTTGGAGCACGACTGCACAGCCGCTACTGAGCGCGCTGAGGGCAGAGGAGTGGGCTCTGCTCATCCTGCTAGGAGCCTCCGAGGTCGTGCTTTGGGCCTTCCGGGAACGTTACTTTCTGGTGTGGACTGCAGGCTGGACAGCGCTGGTGGGCTCACGATTGGTCGTATCCCACGGCGCTGGGATGCACATTCCTGGTCGCTACGTTCCGGCGGTTGAACAGGCAGCCTTCGTCCTGGCAGTCGGCTTGTTTGGCGCTGCTGTTCTGTTGTTCACACGGATGCGAAAGTTTCTGCTCCCGCTGGCTGCGATCATCGCAAGTGTGATGGGTTTCGCGGTGGCGAGAACGCTGATGTGGCCTGATGCGCTGCCCTTGCGCGTGGCCCTGGAAGTTTCCTACAGAATCATTCTGCTGGCGTCGGCCATCGCGCTGTTGCGGGCACGCCGGGGCCGCCGTGAGCCGGCGGTGTGGCTGCTCGCGGCAGGGTTGCTGGCGCAGCACCTACGCTGGCCGGTTTTTAACCTGAACTTGCAGATCCTCAACTTGCAGATCCTTGAGAATAAAAGTCCCGCGGGATTCTTGGCGGCAGCGGACCTTCTGCTTGGACTTGGGATGCTGTCCGTGGCGTTGCAGCAAGCGCGCGGCCGATTACAGCGCCTGCAGGTGCTGCGCATTCTGACCGACAGCATCATGCGAGCCCAGCAGCAGGGGGGCATGATGGAAACCGTTCTCCAGGAGTTGCAGCGGCTGACCAGGTCGAAGGCGTCATGGTTCCGCTTACTCGAGGGTGGGCATCTGGTGGCGACACATGCTCTGGGCGTTCCTTCGGACTTTCTGCGGGAAGCCGGATTTGTGGAATTGACAGACAACGTCTCGCGCATCCTGGAAAATGGCAAGCCCTTAGTGTCTGGAATCGATTCCGCGAGTCCTGAGAACGCGGATTTCCTGCGAGCGCAGAAACTCCGGCATGTGGTCATGGTGCCGGTGCCGGGAAAGAAGGCGCCGGTTGGATTGCTTGTGCTGGGCAGCGCCCGACAGCGAACGCTGCTCCCGGAGGAGATGGAGTTCCTCGAGACCTGCGGGCAACAACTGGGAATCGCGGTGGAAAATTTCCGCCTGCTGGAGCAGGTATTGCGCTCGCAGCGGCAGTGGATGAACACCTTCGATTCGATCCACGACATCATACTGGCGCACGATGCGGATTATCGAATCGTCAAGGCCAACCAGGTATTGCTGGAATATTTGGGACAGGCGGCCGCCGATGTTGTCGGCAGCACCTGCGAGTCGGTTCTGCCACATAGCTCCGGCGACTGGACGCAGTGCCCATACTGCGCTCCCGGCGGCGGAGAGTTTGCGGAAGGAGCCGACGCATGCTTCGGAGGCTTTTCGATTGTTTCCACATCCTCCTATTCCGAGCAGGGGAGCAAGCAAAAGGGAACAATCCACGTGGTCCGCGACATTACAGACCGGCGTTCCGCGGAGGACAAGTACCGGCTCCTGTTCGAGCAGGTGCAGGAAGGAGTTTATGTGGCTGGCCCAACCGGCCGCCTGATCGACTGCAATGATGCCCTCGTGCACATGCTCGGATACGAGCGGCGCGAAGAATTATTGGCGTTGAACCTGGATGACGACATCTGCGCCAACCCTATTCAGCGCGAGGTATTTCGCCAGGAGATCGACGAGCAGGACTATGTGCGCGACTTTGAAATGAGCCTGCGACGCAAGGATGGCACGTTGCTGGTGGCCGCAGAAAGCAGTTTTGCCACACGGGATGCCGCGGGCAAGATCGAGCGTTACCAGGGATTTGTGCTCGATGTAACCGAGAAGCGTCGCGCCGAAGACGAAATGCGCCGGCGTAACCGCGAACTGAACGCCATGAACGCGATGGCGGTTGTGGCAACCCAGTCGTTCGATCTCGACGAAATTCTCAACCTTACTCTCCGGCAAGTTGTTTCTCTCTTTGGCGCGGAGAGCGGCACCGTATACCTTTCCGATTCGGATGCGCCAACCTACCGGCGGCGGGCGGCTTGGGGACCGCGCAGCCGGGATAAGTCCGGCCCTGCGGAGGTTTCCTTTCCCGATGGTTTTGGCGATCTGGTGATGCGCTCGCGAGCCGAGGTGATCACAGCGGAATATTTGCCGCACCTGCCTGCGGCGGTAACGGATTTCATTCGCTCCGATAGCGACCGATCCTGGATTTGGGTGCTGTTTTGGGGGAAGAACAGTCCTATCGGAATTATGGGACTGTGCAGCCATCATGGTTACCAGTATTCGAGCAACGAGGAGAACCTGCTGGTCGCGATCAGCCGGCAGTTGGCAACCACGATTGAGAAAGTCCGGCTGTACGAGGAAACCTGCAAGGCCTACGAAGATCTTCGCCGCACGCAGGAACAACTGCTGCAGAGCGAAAAAATGTCTGCCGTTGGTCAGTTGATTGCCGGGGTGGCGCACGAGCTGAACAACCCCTTGACGGCGATTCTGGGCTATGCGCAGTTGCTGGAAAGCGAAGGCTTGAACGAACGGGCCCACGATTATGTGAGCAAACTGTTCAAGCAGGCGCAGCGCACCCATCGGGTGGTGCAGAACCTGCTTTCCTTCGCGCGGCAGCGTAAGCCGGAGCGCTCCGAGGTGGATATACGCAAAATCCTCGATGAAACGCTGGCCTTGCGCGACTACGACCTGAAAGTGAATAGCATCGTGGTGGCGAAGGATCTGCCCGCAGATGCGGCGCCGGTGGTGGCCGATCCCCACCAGATCGAGCAAGTCTTTCTCAACATCATCAACAATGCCGTGGATGCGGTGCTGGAGACCGGGCGCGCGGGCAAGCTCAGCATTCGGGTGCGCTGCGAAGACGGCCATGTGTGCACGCAGTTCGCCGATGACGGGCCGGGACTGAAAGATCCGAAACGGATCTTTGATCCCTTCTACACCACCAAGAGCGTGGGCAAGGGAACGGGACTCGGGCTAAGCATCTGCTATGGGATCGTGAAGGAGCACGGAGGCGACATTACCGCGCATAATGCCCCGGAGGGCGGGGCGGTGATCGAGGTGCGGTTGCCGCTGGCGGCGCAGGCGGGAGTCAAACCTGAAATGGCGCCGGTCGTAGTGGCGCGCCGCGAAAGCGCACTCCACGGGCGTGTGCTGCTGGTCGAGGAGGAAGAAGCCGTACTCGAGTTCGAGCGCGATGTATTGTCTGGCGCGGGAGCCGATGTGGTGACTGCAATCGGGAGCGAAGAAGTGAAAACCCGGCTGCTCCTGGAACCGTTCGATGCCGTAATTATGAACGGCAATATGCCTG
>JBAVAV010000074.1:0-3559 GCA_049585895.1 Candidatus Sulfotelmatobacter sp.
CCACTGGGCCGTGCTGGTCAGATTCTGCGTGCTGCCGTTGCTGTAAGTGCCCGTCGCCGTAAACTGCTGGCTGCGGCCGGCAGCAACGGAGGCTGTGGCAGGAGCGACAGCAATCGAAGTCAAGATCGCGGGCGTCACCGTCAACGTGGCAGAGCCGGTGATCGTTCCTGACTTGGCTTTAATGGTGGTTGTCCCTTGAGCCACGCCAGTCGATAGTCCGCCGCTACTGACAGTGGCCACCGCGGTGGCCGACGAAGTCCATTGAGCCGTGCTGGTCAGATTCTGCGTGCTTCCGTTGCTATAAGTTCCCGTCGCGGTAAACTGCTGGCTGCGGCCGGCAGCAACGGAGGCTGAGGCGGGAGCGACAGAAATCGAAGTCAAGATCGCGGGTGTCACCGTCAACGTAGCCGAACCGCTGACGCTGCCTGAGGCGGCGATGATGGTTGTCGTTCCCGGGACGATGCTTGTGGCAAGCCCGCCACTACTCACCGTTGCCACCGAGGTCGCCGAAGAAGTCCAGTTAGCCGTGCTGGTCAGGTTCTTTGTGCTGCCGTTGCTGTACGTTCCCGTCGCCGTAAACTGCTGGGTGGTGCCAGCAGCTACGGAGGCAGTTGCGGGCGTAACAGAAATCGAAGTTAAGACCGCAGGTGTTACCGTTAACGTGGCAGAGCCGCTGATCGTTCCCGATTTGGCTTTAACCGTGGTCGTACCTTGGGCCACGCCCGTTGCAAGGCCGCCGCTGCTGACAGTGGCCACCGCGGTGGCTGACGAAGTCCATTGGGCCGTACTGGTGAGATTCTGCGTGGTGCCGTTGCTGTACGTTCCCGTCGCCGTGAACTGCTGGGTAGTCCCAGCCGCAATGGATGAAGTAGCGGGGGTAACCGCAATCGAAACGAGAGGCGGCGCAGTGCCAGTCCCGCTGAGCGTTACAATTTGTGGACTCGAAAGTCCGCTGTCAACAATCGTGAGGCTGCCCGTCCGGGATCCGATCGCGCCGGGCGTGAACGATATCGAGATCGTACAGCTGGCGCCAGCAGCCAGTGTCGCGGGGCTGATGGGGCAATTGTGGGTAGACGCATAATCGGACAGAGCCGTTGAAATGCTCGTAACGGTAATTGCTGAACTTTGGCCGTTCTTGAGTGTGACTTTCTTGACTGCGCTGGTAGTACCTTCGACCTGGATGCCAAAAGAGAGACTGGTGGGTAATGCGGTCACATTCTGGCCTTCGGCCGCTAGGCAACTGACAAGCACTAAACATACAACTGCCAGCAGTAAGGTTGAGGCTTTCACTACAGCGTATTTCATCAATAGGTCGGCCTCATGCCAGGCACTTTTGGATTAGGCGGTTAGCTGAGAGCTTCTGTCATGAGAAGCGGCAGAAGCTGTGACGAACGAGTCTTGAGAGTCGTGGAGGCCACTACTCCCCCTGCCGGTCGCTCATGAGCATCTGCTCTCCATTCATCGCGCCTTCTTTATATCGCCTGCTTCTGGATACACAGAGATGCTGTTTTGAACTTGCTCTTGAATTTCTTACCGGCCTGACTGGGGGAGGGTTAAGTATTGATGTGCGCCCGTTTGCTGTACCAAAAATGTGTTTCTGAAATCGCTCGACAGTCGCGACAGTCGCGCGTGCTTTCGTCCGCCATAGTCAACGTACGAAATGGAAGTTCATGGGATAGTCGGAAATCTCCTCGGTTCCAAACGGCACTGATCATACACCATCCCGCTGTTCGCCGACAGCCGAAAACAATTTTCATAGGGACTGCCCCAACGAAGGGCATTTATAAAGTGTGCAGTTGGCATATCCGACGGCTGGCAAAACTCGAACGCCAAATTCAGGGCCTAAAGGCGCACTCTTGCGGCATGCCTGGGCATGCCCTGATACGCATCAACGTGCGGCACGGTGTTTTAGGCGGCGAAGTCTTCGTCGGGAGCCAGTTCTACCGTTTGGGGCAGCCGGTTTGTGACTTCGGTCAGCAGGGCGAGTTTGGAAGCCAACTCCGGCGTCAGATCTTCGGGCGCGAAACGCCATTTCCAGTTGCCGCTGTGCCGGCTGGGAGTATTCATGCGAGCTTCACTTCCGAGGCCGAGCACATCCTGCAGAGGGATGAGGCATAGTCCGGCGGCGGAGGTTTGAGCCGCGCGGATGAAGGCCCAGTGAATGCCATCGTGGCAGCGGCCCAGGTAAGCTTCGGCATTGCGCCGTTCGTGACCGGCAGCGCCGGAGCTCCACCAGCCCACCGTGGTGTCATTGTCGTGGGTTCCGGTGTAAATGACTTTTCCCGCGGCGCGATGCGGCAGATACATGCGCGAATCCTCGTCGCCGAAACCGAATTGCAGAACGGCCATCCCCGGAATCTGCAGTCGATCGCGCAGGGCGTGAACCTCAGGCGTGATGTAGCCGAGATCCTCGGCGAAAAACGGGAGACCGCCCAGAGCCTCGCGCAGCTTGTGAAACAAATCGTCCTTCGGGCCATCCACCCAGCGGCCATTCATGGCAGTTTCTTCGGAGGCTGCAACCTCCCAGAATTGATCGAATCCGCGAAAGTGGTCGAGCCGTATGTAATCAAAGTTCCGGGTCGCCCAGCGCAGACGCTGAATCCACCAGGAATAGCCCCGAGCCTTCATCACGTCCCAGCGATAGAGGGGATTGCCCCAGCGTTGACCGATCTCGCTGAAGAAATCGGGAGGGACGCCGGCCACCACTTCGGGAGCAAGATCGTCGTTCAGACGGAAGAGTTCGCGATGCAGCCAAACATCGGCGCTATCGTAATTCACGAAGATGGCAACGTCGCCTACGATGCGAATCGACCGCCCGGCACAGTAGCTCCGCAAAGCCTGCCACTGCTCTAAAAAAGCAAACTGGATAGCGCGGCGAATCTCGAGATCGTCGACCAAATCCTCACGCGCTTTCTCCAGCGCCTCAGGCTCGCGGCGGGCCAGAGCCGATGGCCATTGGTTCCAGCTCTTTAGCTTATGCCGGGCGCGCAGAGCGTCGAAGAGAACGAAATCGTCAAGCCACCAGGAATTTTCCGAGCGAAAGGAGGCGAAACGCTGCCGAGCGCTACTAGAAGCCGAGGCGAGAAAATTCCGCGCCGCCTCAAACAGCAGTGGCATCTTGGCGGCAAAAACGCGGTCGTACTCGACCGGTTCCGAAGCGGACGCGGGTGCGACGAATTTTGCGTGGTCCAGCTTGAGTTGGTCGAGCTTAACGCGGTCGATTTTTCGTTCGTCGATCCAGCCGTGGTCGACGAGACGTTCTAAACTAATGAGAAGAGGGTTACCGGCAAATGCAGATGTGGAAGAGTAGGGAGAATTGCCATAGCCCAGCGGACCCAGGGGTAGAACCTGCCACAGCCCCTGGCGGGCGGAAGCGAGGAAATCCGCAAAGCGGTAGGCGGCAGGACCAAAGTCACCGATGCCGTCGCCCGCAGGCAACGACGTTGGATGCAAAAGGATGCCTGCGGCGCGCGGAAGCGACATTTAGAAAACTGACCTTGACTCTTGAAGTTATCTAGCTAATGAAGTAAAGGGGTAACCTACCGGGTCGCCTCCGGGG
>JBAVAV010000075.1:0-5756 GCA_049585895.1 Candidatus Sulfotelmatobacter sp.
GCCCCACAGTCCATTACGGAGCGAAAGAAGGTGCTACGGCTTCCTGTGGACTGGACGTCTTCCCTTGCGCGACCAGACTTGCCGCCGCGATTCCGTAGAGAATCATTGCCATCTCTCCGAGCACGACCGTCCCCCCGACCATGACCAGGTTTTCCAGCACTCCGCCGACGACGGCTCCCAGCAAATTCATTCCCAGAGCTTGTGCGGGCTGGGTGCAACGCTGAAAGCTGCGCGAGAAGACAAGTCCAGAAAAGAAGACAGGCAGAGCCGTCAACGCGCCCGCCGCCAGGATCTTCAGAGGCAGCGGTAATCCATCGAGCAATGGGTAGGGACAAAATCCGGCCAGCGCAAGGGACAAGAACAACAGGATATAGGAGAGACCATAAGAGACGGAGCAGAACATGACTGTCAAGTTAGCCGCCATCGCCATTACAAAAAATGACGAGATGACCACTGTATTCGTGATCCATGTGGCGCCAAAAAGCAGAGACAGCTCCGTCACGCCTTTGGTTTCCAGGAGAAGAAAACCGGCACCCAGGAAAAACATGTGCAGCCGCTCCGGGCTGACGAAACCTCGCACCAGCAGCGTGCGCCGGCATAAGATCGCGGCGCAAGCCAAGAAAGACAGCAAAACCAGCACGACCGAGACCGGCACGCTGCGTTTTGCCAGGAAGAGAAACGGCCACTGGTCGGTGGCCAAGATGACGGGGGAAGCATCGGATTGAAGGCTGCTGCCGATCTCGGGAAATTCTGTCACGGCCCTGACATTTGCCGGATTGCCTTCTACAAAGACCACGCCGGAGGTGTCATACCCCGTCCAGTAAGTAAGGGGAGACACGCCAAAAACGACGGTGAGCATACGGTAGAGCCGCGTGGTAACGAAAGACCTGCCGGCGGCGAAGGCGAGCACCATGGTGCCCGCTGGCCGCAATAAACGCTTGGCTTCCCGCAGGCTCTGCAGCGTGTAGACATTGTTCTCAAGGCGCACCGACGAGTAGGCGCTCAACATCGTATGAGAATCCAGGTAGCCGAAGACAATGAGATCGTAGGATTTGGCCGTCTTCTTGAAAAAGGCGCGGGCGTCGTCGTTGTGCGCGGTGACGCGGAGCGAGGCGTAGGGGTGTTCGGGATGAATACGGCGCCCAAGCTGCAAAATGAGAGGATCGATCTCGACGGCATCCACGTGGCCGGCGCCATGACGAAGAGCAGCCGCGACATCGTTGCCCGTCCCCGAGCCAACGATCAGGACTTCCTCGGGCGGATGGGAGAGCAGCCGATAAGGAAGTTCGTATTGCGCAAGGGCCGATCGATTGGGCTCGGTGGCCGGATTCGCGCGAATGAAGTCGGGCGACAAATCCAAGGCTTTCTGGAAGTAGTCGTAGTCCACACTCAACATATAGCCTGCGGGCTTCGACCACCCCGGCGGCGTTGGGTACTGCTGCAAGGCAATCCGGTAATAGGGCGACCACAGGGCCTGTGGCTGTGACACCGCCACCGCCGCAACCAGCAGGACAAAGGTTGCCAGTGCGCGATAGTCATGGATAAAGAAAGGTACGAGCAACAGGAAACCGACCATTAGCCAGACCCACGGCGGCATGTAGAGAAACGCCAGGAGCGTGAAGAGCGCTATGCCGACCAGGCTGCCAAGCAGATTCACCCCGTAGGCACGTAGTTGGGGGAGTTCCACCAGGTATTCTCCGACAAGTCCTCCGAGCACCACGAAAAGTGCAATGGCCAGCCCAAGAAAATAAAGCACTGCAAACACGTAGACGAGAGCAACACGCAAGGAACCACGAAAGATCCCAAATGTAAAGGTCCAGTAGTCGCTCGTCGGCATGGGCACATGCGTGATGCGCAGGAACGAGGCGTTCGCGATGAGAAGGAACAACAACGCCGCCAAGGTCGGGAGGATTCGCCGGAGCCTGGGATGTGGACGGCCCAGAATCATGCCCAGCCCTATGCCAAAGAAGCTGGCGATGAGTGGCATGTTCTTGAGGTAGGCGAAGACTCGAATTTCCGAAGCCAGATACCGGATAATCACCAACTCGAAATAGAGAGCCGCGGTGCTGGCAAGGAATAAGAGCGCTCCCGCATTTTCGCGAGGGATACGAGGCTGGGTGAAAGGGCCGTTCTCTTCAGGCATTACGAAGGCAGTTTCCATATGAGTGTAAGAATGGGGCTTATTCTACACTGGAAAAAGAGGCGGATAGGAGTGTCCGCCTACAAGGTGAGCTGCAATCGCGCCGATCTTACTCGACCCATTATTGCAATGCTTCCCGATTTAGCATCTGAGCGGATCGGAATTTTCCAGGAGGGGTTGAGACCTCTGTTGTTCGATAGACAATCGAGTAGGACCATTCAGAGAAAACCATAAAGGCCCTCAGTGTAGAGCTCTGCATCTTTCTGGACCGATAAAACGCGGCGGCGAAAGTCGTGTCCTTGCCAAAGTGTGACACACATAGACGGACAGACTGGGAAGAGTCTGCGCTGAGGACGTCGACTTCGCACGTCGGCGACCGGGGGAAAGATGCCGTTTGACAGGATCCTACGAGAGGTGTCAGAGCGCAAACGGGCGAAAGAGATGATGCGGGAGCAGACCCGCATGATGGATCTGTCGCCAGTGCTGGTCCGGGACATGGAAAACCGCATCGTAGCCTGGAATCAGGGCGCGGAAGGCCTCTACGGATACTCCAGCCTGGAAGTCAAGGGGCAAGTTTCCCACGATCTTCTACAGACCCGATTTCCCATGTCGGAGCAGGCGGCGGAAGAAGCCCTGCGTCGGGATGGCCGGTGGGAAGGCGAGCTCAGCCAGCGCAAGAAAGACGGAAGCCAGGTAGCCGTCGCCAGTCTATGGGTGCTTTACCGGGACGGACAAGGGCGGCCAGTGCGCATCCTGGAGACAGCTACCGATATTAGTGCCCGAAAACGAGCCGAGCAGAGACTGGCGGGACAGGCCGAGGAGTTGGCCAGACAGGCGGAGGAACTCGCGCGGAGCGAACAGGCAGTGCGAAGACTGAACGACGACCTGGAACACCGAGTAGCCGAGCGTACGGAGCAACTGGAGACTGCGAACAAGGATCTGGAGGCTTTTACGTACTCGGTTTCGCACGATTTGAGAGCGCCGCTGCGGCACATCAGCGGATTCACCAAGATCCTGACGGAGGAGTTCGGTCCTTCCCTGCCCAGCGAAGCACAACACTACTTGCAACGGGTGGAGCAAGGTGCGCGCCAGATGGGTGAACTGGTTGACGGCCTGTTGCATCTGGCGCGAGTGGGGCGACAGGCACTAGCGGTTGAGGTCACCGGATTGGGCGCAGTGGTGAATGATGTTTTAACCATGCTGGAGCCGGAAATGGAAGGGCGGCAGGTGGACTGGAAGATAGGCGAGTTGCCGTTTTTGGAATGCGACCCCATTTTGGTCCGGCAAGTGTTTCAAAACCTGATCGGCAATGCGCTGAAGTTCACCCGGCCGCGCTCCCCGGCGGTGATTGAGATCGGGCAGAGAGAAGAAAATGGGCAGACTGTAATCTTCGTAAGGGATAACGGAGTGGGGTTCAGCATGAAATATGCCGATAAGTTATTTGGCGTGTTCCAGCGCCTGCACCGGGCGGAGGACTTTGAAGGCACTGGGGTGGGGCTGGCCACGGTGCAGAAGGTTATCCAAAAACACGGCGGCTGGATGTGGGCGGAGGCGAAACCCGATCACGGCGCGACGTTTTATTTCACCCTTGGGGGCCGCAGACACTGCGAAGCGACGCGTGCGGCCGCCGAGGGCGGCGGAGGCTAAATGAATTCGATCATTGACATTCTTCTGGTGGAAGACAACCAGGACGATATCGATCTTGCGATGCATGCGCTGCGCGAGGGCAAGCTGGCCAACAGCATCTTCGTGGTGCGCGATGGGGTGGAGGCCCTGGACTTTCTGTTTTGCCGGGGAGCTTACTCCGAACGCTCGTTTGATCATCCCCCCAAGCTGGTGCTGCTGGACCTGAAGCTGCCAAAGATGGACGGACTGCAGGTGCTCAAACAAGCCAAGAGCGATGCTCGCACCAAGGCCATACCGATGGTCATCATGACTTCCTCCAAGGAGGAGCGCGACCTGATGGAGAGCTACAACTCGGGAGCCAATAGCTATATCCAGAAGCCGGTTGATTTTAACCAGTTCCGCACCACCATACAAACGCTGGGCATGTACTGGCTGGTCATCAACCAGCCGCTGAGCAAGCATGAGATCGCGGCGGGCGCCGGGAGCGGACAATGAGGGCTAAAGCTTGCCATTCAGGGCCGCCATCGGGAAGTATCCACTGCCTGCTGATTGAGGACAATTCCCTGGACGCGGAGTTAATTGAGCGCGAACTGCGGCATTCCGGGTTGGAGTGCACCTTCACGGTGGTGCAGACGCCGGAGGACTTCACGCGGGAAATGCGGGCGCACTGCCCGGACATCGTGCTGGCCGACTATAAGCTGCCGCACTGGAGCGGCATGGACGCGCTCGAGATCCTGATGCGCGAGTGTCCGAAACTACCCCTGATCCTGGTTTCCGGGTCGCTGGGGGAAGAGACCGCGGTGGATTGCATCAAGAGGGGAGCAACCGACTATGTGCTCAAGAGCGGGTTGGCGAGGCTGCCGGTCGCCATTGGCCGGGCCCTGCAGGAAAGGCAGGCTCGGGAACGGCGCGAACTGGCCGAGGAGCTTTTCCGGCGGGCGGTGGAGTGCTCGCCCAGTGGAATCCTGATGGCGGATGAGGCGGGCAAGATTCTGCTGGCCAATCCGCAAGCGGAGAAACTGTTCTGCTACAAGGGCGATGAGATGGTGGGCCAATCCATTGAAATGCTGTTACCCGAACGCATCCGCCACCTTTATCGCCAGCATCGGGCGGCTGATCAGCAGGATTCAGCGAAAATCGGCCTGGGCGACGGCGGGGATCTCTATGGCCTGCGCAAAGATGGCGCGGAGTTCCCGGCCGAAATCGAGCTGAACGGGGTGCAGACGTCCACCGGGACGTTGACCCTGATTGTGGTGGTGGACATCACCGCACGCCGGCAAGCCGAGCGCAAAGCCCAGGAATACACGGAGGAACTGAAGCGCTCGAACGGCGAATTGGAGCAATTCGCCTACGTTGCCTCCCACGATCTGCAGGAGCCCTTGCGTATGGTGGCAAGTTATACGGAGTTGCTGGCGGAACGCTACCGGGGAAAGCTGGACGAAAAAGCCGACAAATATATTGGGTACGCGGTAGACGGCGCCCAGCACATGCAGAGGCTGATCAACGATCTTCTGGTCTATGCCCGGGTCAGCTCGCAGGCCAAAGCCCTGCAGCCGACTGACTCCGGGACCGTGCTTGCGGCGGTGGTGAGGCAACTGCACGAGATGATCGATAAAAATAAAGCCGAAATTATTCAGGAGAAGTTGCCGGTCATTAACGCCGACGAGCTGCAACTCGGTCAAGTGTTCCAGAACCTGATTGGAAACGCAGTAAAATTTCACGACGGAAAGCCACCCCGCATCCAAGTTGCCGCAAAGCCTGCGGGCGACATGTGGGAGTTTTCGGTTGCGGACAATGGGATCGGAATTGCGGAAGAGAGCAGAGGACGCATTTTTCAGATGTTCCAGCGACTGCACACGCGCCAGGAATTCGAGGGAACGGGCATTGGCCTGGCGATCACCAAGAGGATCGTGGAGCGTCATGGCGGCAAGATCTGGTTCGATTCTGTGCTTGATCAGGGCACAACATTTCACTTCACAATGCCCAAAGA
>JBAVAV010000076.1:0-4969 GCA_049585895.1 Candidatus Sulfotelmatobacter sp.
CGTGAGTGTAGCCGACGAGGGCGTAGAGGCCGTGCCGCGCGCTCTTGGTTTCCCCCTTTATCTGAAAAGAGTCATAGCGGGCCGTACCTACGCTGTCATTGCTGTTGACGAACTGAAACGGCGTGTAAGGGAAAGCCGGGATGCCGCAGCCCAGCGTGTAGCCGGCCACGGTAGAGCTGCCGTTGCCAGGGCACGCCAAAGGCGACGCTATGTTCTCATCCACCTGGCTCACCAGAATGTGCGTACTCCGGGAGCCGGCGTAGCCTGCGGTCAGCACTACGTTGCCGGGCAGTTGGTGCTCGATATCGAGGTTGTATTGCTGCACCATGCCCTGCTTGAAATTAAGATTCTGGGACTGAATCGTTCCCGTATATGCGCTTGGGTTTACGGGCGCGTCGAAAACGGCCCCTCCGGGAACGTTCACGGTAGAAGGCGTGTTGGGTGGAAGAAGGAAGCCGCTCGATAGGTTGACGCCAGTGGTGAAACCAAAAATGACGTTGGGATCCACTTCCGCATAGTAGGGCGGATTCTGCCACAATCCCTGCCCGCCCTGGTTCCAAGCGGAGTCGTGGAAGATTGCGTATCCGGCGCGGATTACGGTTTGCTGGCTGCCCAGAGGTTTCCAAGCCAGGCCGATACGCGGTTCGAAGGCAGTCTTGTCGAACTGGACACCGACGCGCCCGTCGGACGCGACGCAGTTCGTGCAATTGGCCACCGCGGGGGCGCCCCTCGGGACGTAAAACTGTTTGGTCGTCCAGTCAAAGTTCGACTGGCGGTTCTCAATTTCGGTCTCGGGTGTCATCAGAGCCCATGCAAGTCCCAGGTTTACCGTTAGATTGCTGCTCACACGCCAGTCATCCTGAACAAATGGGCGAACCAGTTTCCAGCGGCGGCCAACGGTAGCCCCATTGAACGTTTGATCGTGAGCGGCGAAGTTTCCCATGCCACCGAGAAGAGTATCGGCAATGTCGTCGCCCGTCTGATTGCCGATCTCCGAGACGAAACCGTCTTGGAAAGCGTTGTTCCTGACATTCATCTGGTTGTCGCGGAATACCCCACCAAACCGGATCTCGTGTTTGCCACGAATCAACTCGAGGGTGTCGGAAACCGAGAAGACGTTGGAGCCACCCTGGTAGGGCGCGTATCCTCGGTCGCCAACGGAGTAGTAGCTGGACATCGAGAACGAAGTCATGCCACAACCTTCGCAGTCGTTGGTCGCCTGGTTCAGGCTCGCCGGATAACCCGTGAGAACGTCACACGCGCTCCCTAAATCGGCGCCAGGAATCGGGGCGGGCTGACCGGTTCGGGGATCGACGAGCGGTTGGATGCCCGGGACTATGCCGCCTCCGGCCGCTTCACAGCTTCCGGTACCAAAAGAAAGAATGTGGTTGAAAATCCGGCTGAAGCCGGCGTTGAACTGGTTGATCGTGTTGGCGGAGAAAATGTGGGTTTCCGACAGCGCCAGATTGCGACCGTGGTTGTCAATCAATTGCGTGCTGCCAAAGGCGGTGGCTTCGGCGAATCCGGGGGAACCGCCCGGCACGAAGTTAGTCGCCTGATCGTAGCTGAAGCGCGCAAAAATCGAATCCTTGCTGGAAAAATTGTGATCGAGGCGGACGTCCCATGTGCCTTCGTTGAGCTTCCTGTCCGGCACGTCGGTGTAGTTAAAATCCAGGGCCGGGTTGTTCGCGTTAGGTGCGGGATAAAGGCTAAGCACGGCGAGGCCAACTGGATTGGCCATGGCGCCAGGGATTATGTTGCCTGGGAAAGGCAGGCCAGTAAAAGGATTCACGAGATTGGGGAACGCAACCTGGTTGTTGTACTCAGGGTGAGGAACGCCGCGGGTAAGGCCGAACGGATCCAGGCTGAAATCGAAATCGCCGTTGGCATTCGGCGTCCTCATTGCAAGCGACGGAACCACGCCCGTAAACGGAATTCCCTTGCGCTGCATTTTTGCCTGATAGTCAGCGAAGAAGAATGTCTTGTCCTTCTGAATGGGACCACCCAGGGAACCACCGAACTGGTTGAGATTGAATTGTGGCGTTGCATTGACGAAAGGCGTGCTGGCGTCGAGCTTCGTATTGCGAAAGAATTCAAAAAGCGAGCCGTGAAACTGATTCGACCCTGACTTTGTGGTGACCAATACCGTCGGACCGGCTCGTTCTCCGTATTCCGCTGAGTAGTTGTAGGTCAATACTTTAAATTCCTGGATGTCGTCGATCGAGGAGAAAATCGCAATCCCGCCCTCATCCAGTTGATTGTTATCGTTGCCGTCAAGCAGCCAATCGGTGCTCTGTTCGCGGGAACCGCCGACCGAAAGCGAGAACGATCCGCGAGTGGAAGCCTCGCTGCTGGCAGCACCGTTGAAGAAGCTCACCGGGTTGGTGGACGCGGTCGTACCCGGCGTGAGTGTCGCCAACTGGACGAAGTTGCGGCCGTTCAAGGGGAGGTCGGCGACCTGCTCAGAGGTAATAACCTGACCGAGGGTCGCATTCGCAGTCTCGACCGCCACTTCGGTCGCGCTCACCTCAACTGCCGTCGTGACCGACGCCGGCACCAGCGCGAAATCAAGTTCGCGGTGCTCGTCGATTTGCAGCCGAACGTCTTTCTGCTCTGCGGTGCCGAAACCCTGGGACTCCACTCGAATCGTGAAATACGCGACCGGCAGCAAGGGAATGAGGTAGTGTCCTGAATCGTCGGTCTTGGCTTCGCGGGCGACTCCTGTTCCCTGCGAAGTCACTTTGACCGCCGCCCCTGCGACTACGGCGCCTGCTTTATCGGTAACCGTGCCGGAAAAGCTGCCGGTGGCCTGGCCGTACAAGAGTGGGCAGATCGAAAATGCAAGCGAGCCGAAGAACCCGGCGGCCAGCGCCTTCTTGCTTAACATGAATTCCCCTTTCGGTGGCCCTCACCGCGCGACAGGAAAGTCGAATCACCTTCTCCCGCTGAGACTGGAAGGTCATTGATCGCAGCATGCCCGAATAATCGTAGGACGGCCTTATAAATGGGTTCTCCTTCCGAAGTCAAGAGTTTTCGGTAGTCGGAAGGCATTAGACACAGCTAAGTTTCCGAAGCGGCACACAAGAAAATCAACGGCGAATTCTTTGACTCGCGTCGATAGGGAGGCCGAGGGTTCGGCGAGGCAATTTGCGGTAACCTCAATTCCCGGAGCGGGAAGCCCACTCGTCGTCGAAGCGAACCCGATCATAGAAAGACTTCTGGGTTCCGACCCCAGTCGTTGAAAGTCCGGCGTACAGGTTTGCGCGGCGGATTGCTTCCCGTTCGGGCAAGCCTTCGCCCAGAAATACGGCGAAGCTTCCGATGAAGGCGTCGCCGGCGCCAGTGCTGTCGAGGCTCTTTACGGGAAACGCTGGCAGATGTTCGCTGCCCTCCAAACCCGCGATCAGAGACCCGTTGGCTCCGAGCGTGATGATGACGCTGCGAATACCACCGGACGTGAGCTTTGCCGCGCACTTCTTCGCGTCGTCAACATTGCGCACCGGAATTCCGGTAATCGTCTCGGCCTCGCTTTCATTGGGAACGAGGTAGTCGAGGCTGGCCAGCGCGTTCATCTCAACAACTTGCCCTGGGGCTGGGTTCAGGATGCAGCGAATCCCGTGCTGGCGCGCGAACGCGACCGTGTAGTAGACGGTTTCGAGCGGGATCTCAAACTGCAGGACTATGCAGTCAGCAGTCTTCAGAGTCTCGGCGGCGGCGTCAACGTCGGCTGGCTTCAGCGCGTCGTTCGCGCCCTTCACCACCAAAATGCGATTTTGTCCGTTGGGTTCGACGAAAATCGGCGCAACCCCGCTGGATAATCCTGGGACCTGCTTGACGTGAGTCGTGTCGATTCCCAGTCTCTCGAAATTTTCAATTGTGGCCGGCCCAAACAGATCGCTGCCCACGCGCGCCACCATAAATACCTCGGCGCCGCACAGGCGGGCTGCGGCGGCCTGATTTGCGCCTTTACCGCCGAATCCGAGGTCGAATTTCTGGCCGAAGATGGTTTCGCCGGGCTTGGGAAAACGATCGGTGAAAGTCGTCAGATCAACGTTCGCACTGCCAACGACTGCAATTCGCGGGCGCTTGGCCATACTGATTCTTCAGAGAATCGAAGGCAGAGTTTATTTGGCGGTGACGACTGTGTCAACGAGAGCCGATGACTCCGGCCTTGCGATAAAACTGGAGACTACAAAACCACGAAGGCCACAAAGGTTCACGAAGGACCTTGGAGGTTCAGGTGGTTTTCTTCGTGAGACTTCGTGTCCTTCGTGGTTAAGCCCCGGAAAATCCACCGAGCGCCTACTCGCCGTACGGCACCCAGATGTTCTTCACCTGCGTGGCGTGTTGCAGAAACCATCGGCCTTCGCCCTGCTTGGTGTCGAACCAGTCGATGGCGCGGCCTTCGTTGGTGAACACCTGTTTCAAGTTCCCTGCGGAAAAGGACTTGGCAGCCACCGCGCTGGCTTCGTCCGAAAAGCACCAGATGGCGTCAACGTCATCGTGCTCGGCCAGGGTCTTGAGCAGTTGCGATGTGTGGCCAGTTACGATATTCACGGCTCCACCCGGCAAATCGCTGGTATCGAAAACCTGGTACAGATCGCCGATGATTAGCGGGTAGGTCTCGGACGGGACAACTATGGCGGTATTTCCCGCAGCGAGCACCGGCAACACAAGAGACAGCAAACCAAGCAGCGGGGCTTCGTTCGTACAAATGATTCCCACGGTTCCAATCGGCTCATTCATCGCAATCGCAATCGTCCGCGACGGCGGATCGTGCACCGCGCCATCGAACTTGTCCGCCCATGCCGCGTACGAGAAGATCCTCTCAATGCCCGCGGCGACTTCCTTCGCCGCCTGTGCTTCGCCAACGCCGGCCGCGAGACGGCGAGAGACTTCCTCCCGGCGCAACGAGAGATTTTCGGCCATGTAATAGAGAACCTGCGCGCGGTTGTGCGCAGTGGCCTTA
>JBAVAV010000077.1:0-2035 GCA_049585895.1 Candidatus Sulfotelmatobacter sp.
GATGGTATCTGTTCGCTTTAAGCCAAGTGCATAAGGATGGGAGGGTATCACATCGCTTAATTTACACACGATGATGTGATTTTTTTATAACATTAAACTTCAATAAAATGGGAGAATTAATTTTATCTATTATTGGTTATAACTGGCTTGAGAATTGGTATTGGATGACAAGAAATAAGCAATTATAATTAATATTAGCGCCGAACGAGGGTGAATACGATTAAACCAAATGCATGAGGGTGGCGTAAACATTTCTAATAGGCGCTTAAATTATAGGGGAATTATAGGTTAAAAAATAAATAATTCCGAATATTTCTATATTTGGTATCTAAATTGTCTCTTAGATCAATTGGTTAGATCAGCGCTCTCATAAAGCGAAAGTTATAGGTTCAAGTCCTATAGAGACAACAATCCGGAGAAGCTGATTCGAGTTCAGCCGTATTTTATGAAAATACTAGATAAGTAATAAAAATCACGTGGTCGAATGGTAAGACGCCGGATGTTTTTATAGTTTATTAAATTTATGGTTTCAGTTCCTACGTATAAACTGGCAGGCAGTACGTTAAAGTCGTACATTAAACGTGCCTTGTAATCGAACGTTTAAAATTGATAATGTGACCGCCGGGAAAGACCGGCGCTTCTCTTAGTGGCGAAATGGCAGACGCGGAAGACTTAAAATCTTCTGGGCCGAAAGGCCCGTAAGGGTTCGAATCCCTTCTTTGAGACAAACTATCTAATAGCGTAATTGGTTAACGCGATGCTACTTTTGATAGAAGTAGCATAGATTCAGGTTCGAGCCCTGATTAGATAGCAGGAGAATGTTATTTTAGGGCTTGTATAAATCTCCTATTTTCAACTAGCGCGGGAACTGCGATAGTGCCATTTTAAAACTTAAAAATTTATAATAATGTATCGTTATTTTATGTATTCGTTTTTAGCTGAAAAGACTAATACTGGATATTCTGCAATTAGTGAAGATATGGACGAATTGCCTGTAGCATCAACAGGTAAAGATTTGACTGAATTAAATGATAATATCCTTTTAGGAATAAATTTATACAGAGAACATGCAGGATTATTTCCAATAACAGATGATAACTTTATAATTAAATGTCAATTGCCGTTATAAAATAGAATCTTGCCTATAATATCCAGGCTTCATCTATATATCGTAAGCAGGCCGCGTAAGAGCCTGCATTTTTTTAGTAAGTGTATAACACCTCTACAAGAGCAGAACCAATGCAGATGCAGTTAAATGGGTTTGATGACGCAACACTTTCTCTTATCCAGCCATACTAATTGATATCCTAACGACACTGGGAATTAAGGTCTGCAAGGAGTGATTTTTTTTATTTTGGGGCTTTAGCCCTTTAATCATAAACACTTCTTGCAGACCTTCCTATCTCCAAGCCTTCAACTTGGGAATTACTCACAAGATTAAAACATATAATATGACAGCGAAAGAAGCCAGACAATTATCAGATGATAATAATCATGTTGATCTTATTGTTCCATGTGGGGATGAAAAAAGTGTAGTAATTATTTCTCTGGAAGAATATAATTCTATCCAGGATACGTTATATCTCACAAAGTCAGATAAGAATAGAACTCGTTTAATGGAGGCTCTGGAAAGGGCTAACAAAGGTATTAGTGTTAAACATGATCTAATTGAAGATTAAAAATTACTTTAAATTGGGACAGTACTTGTATTATGGTAATTAAACATAAAGAACCACATTGGCATAAAGCAATTGATTATTTCCATGCAAAAGAAAAGGCCAAAGAATATTTTCTTATTAAATATGCTCATGATTGTGGCTCCATGATACACCATATGAGTAATACTGATGCAGAAGTATCAATAACATTTCGTTCGTCTCAGGACTATACATGTAAAGAACTATTTCACGTTCGCTTCCCATTAAAATAAATTGCAACATTGATGCAAAAATAATTTAAGGTTATTGTTGTTTATTTCAATTATTGCTGTATCTTTACATCAGCAAACAATCAGGCAATAACCTTAAAATTAAAC
>JBAVAV010000078.1:0-3014 GCA_049585895.1 Candidatus Sulfotelmatobacter sp.
AAAGGCATGTCGGAACCCATATCTCCACCGGCCTCTTCCACCACGGAACTCTATCCGCCGATGCCGGTGTGGTTGCCGCCGAAACCGCGGCGTCGCTACTGGCTGCACGCCTTGCTTCTGCTGCTGACCTGCTTCACTACGCTGGTGATGGGCGCGCGTATGCAGTACAACTTCGCGCACAATCGGCCGGCTCTTTCTTTTACCGATGAACCGATTAACGGCGAATCGATCCCGTATTTTCCGGTGAGCTGGTTCTTCACGCATCCGGAGCGGATTCTCGCGGGGGCACCCTTCGCCATCGCCGTGATGCTGTTTTTTCTGGCGCACGAGATGGGTCACTAACTGTGCTGCCTGCGCTACGGAATCTATGCCACCCTGCCATTTTTCATACCGATGCCCACGCCGATCGGCACGATGGGGGCGGTGATTCTGATCCGTTCTCGAATCCGTTCGCGCACGGCGCTATTTGATGTGGCTATTGCAGGGCCGATTGCCGGTTTTGTAGTCGCTGTAGTGCTGCTCGTTTTCTCCCTGAGCCTGTCAAAGCCCATGCCCCATGGCGGGGGGGCACCGGACTACGAACTGACATATCCGCTGATTTTCAAGCTGGCACATGGATCGCTCGGATGGATAGGCATGGACCGTGGCACCGCGCCTGTGCCTCTGGAAAGGCTATTGCTGCATCCTGTGGCGATTGCGGCCTGGGTCGGGATGTTTGCCACCGCGCTCAACCTGCTGCCGGGCGGCCAGCTGGACGGCGGGCACATCGTATTTTCTCTTGCGCCCCGGGCACACAAGTTTGTTTCCCGCGTCACTATTCTGGTTCTGCTGCCCATGGCCTATTACCTCTGGACGGGATGGCTCCTGTGGGCGATCCTGCTCCAGTTGAGCAGCTTTCGGCATCCGCAGGTAGCAGAGTGGCCGCGTGTTTCCGGAGGACGGACGTGGCTGGCGGTCGTCGCGTTATTTATGCTGGTGCTTACCCTGGCACCCGCGCCCTTCGCGCATGCCTCTGCACCGGAATTCATCCGCGGCGTCATGGAGCAGTGGCGGGGAAGGTAAGCAGCGCGTTCCACCAGGAAGAAATATTCTTCGCGTGCGCCAGTGCAGTCGCCTTCCAGGGCATCTTTTCGTATACTCCCGTATTCAATCGTTTTAGTCCACGGTCGAGGACTTACTTTGACGAAGACGTCAGCGATTTTTTCATTTGCGGTCGCGGGATTTGCATTTGCGTTTTCCGCCGCGGCTCAGACGATCGAGGTTGACACCTCGCACCCTACCAACCGCTTTGTACCGAAGGAAACGCTGGGCGCGGGAGTCGATCGCATTCCGGTCGAAGCCATCGACAAAGATCTGTTGCAGCCCACGCTGGAAAAGACTCTCGCTTCGGGCTGGCAGCCGGTCACATATCGCCAGAATACGGAGCTCGCGGTCGAGGCCTGGCACTGGAATCCGAGCGGAACCTGGAGCGATCCCCACGGGAAAGGTTACTTTACCGGCTCGTCTACTCCCACTGACACTCTTCGCTACTCCTACGGCTACGGCCTGCCGCGGCGCGGATTCACGCGCAACGACGGCACGGAGAATACAGGTTTTTCCCGGCTGACCGACGGCGACCTGAATTCCTTCTGGAAGAGCAATCCGTATCTTACGCAGCACTTCACCGGCGAAAGCGATGCGCTGCATCCGCAGTGGGTGGTGATGGACCTGGCGCAAACGCAGCAGGTTGATGCGATTCGAATTGCCTGGGCAGAGCCGTTTGCCACGCAATACCTGCTGCAGTATTGGACCGGCGACGATCCCATCAAATCCCCAACCCGCGGAGTGTGGCAAACATTTCCGTTCGGCGATGTGAAGAAGGGCAAGGGCGGAACCGAGACTATCCGTCTGAGCGCGAATCCCGTGGCGGTGAAGTTCGTCCGTATCTGGATGACCGAATCCTCCAACACCTGCGATGCCGACGGGCCCGGCGATCCGCGAAACTGCGTAGGCTACGCGATCAAAGAACTTTATCTGGGAACCGCAACTCCGGATGGCCAGATGCACGACATTGTCCGGCACACCCCAGATCAGGAGCAGACCACAACCTACGTTTCGTCAGTCGATCCCTGGCACCAGCCTTCCGACCTGGGCTCGACCACGCAAGCGCAAATGGGCTTTGACCTGTTCTTCACCAGCGGCGTAGCGCGCGGGCTGCCCGCCATGATTCCTGTCGCGATGCTCTATGACACTCCCGATAACGCCGCCGCCGAGATTGCCTATTTAAAGAAACGAGGCTATCCGATTTCCTACGTCGAGATGGGCGAAGAGGCTGACGGCCAGTACATGCTGCCCGAGGACTATGCCGCGCTCTATCTGCAGTGGGCGACCGCGATTCACCGCGTCGATCCCGCGCTGAAACTGGGCGGGCCGTCGTTCCAGGGCGTCAACAAAGACATTGAAGTCTGGCCCGACGCCAACGGCAAAGTTTCGTGGACGGGTCGGTTCGTCGACTACCTGAAGCGGCGCGGCCGAATGAACGATCTCGCGTTCTTTTCCTTCGAGCACTATCCCTACGATCCCTGCAAGACGCCGTGGGGAGTACTCTATGATGAGCCCGAACTGGTGAGCCACATCCTGCAAACCTGGCATGACGATGGCATTCCCATCGGCATGCCGATGTTTATCACGGAGGGAAATCTTTCCTCCGGCGCCAGCGAAACTTATCAGGACATCTTCGCCGGCGTCTGGCTGGCCGACTACATCGGATCGTTTCTCAACTCCGGCGGCAATGGCGTCTACTTCTTTCACTACCTGCCGCTGCAGATGGAGCCCGGATGCAACAGCTCTCCCGGAACATTCGGAATGTTTACCGTCGATGCCAACTACCAGATCCAGCAACCGCTGGCGCAGTTTTTCGTGGCGCAACTCATCAACCGTGAGTGGGTGCAGCCAGACGGAGGGGAACATCAGGTCTTCGCCGCGAAAAGCGACGTAGAGGACGGCGCCGGCCACGAATTGGTGACGGCATATGC
>JBAVAV010000079.1:0-2278 GCA_049585895.1 Candidatus Sulfotelmatobacter sp.
GGAGAAGCTGGTGGAGGCGGGGTTCGGCATTCGTTTGGTCGTTACGCAACCCGATCGCCCTAAAGGCAGAGGCCTCGCACTCGCTCCATCGCCGGTCGAACAGCGCGCCGCCGAACTGGAGCTTCCCATCACGCAGCCTGAACAGATCAAGGACAACGACGATTTCCACGCTCGACTTATTGGTCTGAAACCGGATGCCATTATCGTGGTAGGCTACGGACGCATCATTCCGCAATGGATGCTCGATCTTCCCCCGCTCGGCAACATCAACCTCCATGCTTCGCTTTTGCCGAAGTATCGCGGCGCCGCTCCCATCCAATGGGCGATCGCGCAAGGAGAAACTGTGACAGGTGTTACCACCATGCGCATCAACGCCGGCCTCGACACCGGCGATATTCTTTTGCAGCGCGAGGTGCACGTTGCGCCAGACGATACCTCCGAGACGCTCGCGCCGAAGCTCGCAGCCTTAGGAGCAGATCTTGTGGTGGAAACCTTGCGCGGTTGCGGGGCCGGCACGATTCATCCGCAGGAGCAAGATAATACGCAAGCTACACTCGCACCGATTCTTAAGAAGGAAGATGGAATCGTTGAGTTTTCACGCCCGGCAAATGAAATTCTCAATCGCATGCGCGGTTTTCAGCCGTGGCCCGGCGCGCAAACAAAGTTTCGCGGCAAGGCGTTGCAGATCTGGCAAGCCAGACTTGTTGATCGAGTCATGGCTCCCGCTGAACTGCGAGTAGAAGGCGCCCGCTTGTTTGTTGGCTGCGGCCACGATACCGCGCTCGAACTCCTCGAGGTTCAGCTCGAAGGCAAGAAGCGCGGCTCAGCAGCCGATTTCCTGCATGGCTATCGGCCCAAGCCCGGCGAAAAACTCGGCACGTGAGCATAACGGACCGCGAATCTTTTCTCTCGACCCATGTCATCCGCCATACTGGCGACTTGAAACCGGACACTCCAAACCGGCAAGCGGTAGTTTCTCCCGCTCGCACGGCTGCCTTCGACATTCTCTTCCGCGTCGAGCGCGAATCGTCCTATGCGTCCGAGCTTCTCCATTCCCGAACCTACAACAGGCTCACGACCGCCGATCATGCCTTGGCCACCGAACTCGTTTTTGGCGTCCTGCGCTGGCGTTCGCTGCTTGATTTGCAAATCGCAGGATGTTCGGCGCAGCCGCTGGCGAAGCTCGATCTTGAAGCGGTAATCGCTCTTCGCCTCGGCCTGTACCAACTGCGCTGGCTGAGCCGCGTTCCGGCCCGCGCTGCCATCTACGAGAGCGTGGAACTCGTAAAGCGCGCGCGCAAACGCTCTGCCGCTTCGTTCGTCAATGCGGTTTTGCGTAAGTTGGCACAGTTGACGCTCGAAGCGGATGAACGTTCGCCGGATGAAGGCTACGAGTCCGTCGAAAGCATCGCTCATGAGTTCGCGCATCCGCGATGGCTGGTCGAACGCTGGGCGCGGGAATACGGAATCGAAACCGTTCGTCGCATTTGCCGTTACAACCAGTCAGTTCCGGCAACCGCAATTCGCCTTCGGCGGCCCGATGCGGACAAGGAACTACAAGCCGAAGGGATCGATTTGAAGCCCGGAGGTTTGTTGGCCGCTGCGCGCCTGATCCAGCACAGCGACGTCACACGCGGCGACGTTACGAAAAGCCGCGCTTTCCGCGCGGGCCTTTGCGTCATTCAGGATGAAGCTTCGCAACTCGTCGCCGCTGTGGCCGGAGGCGGCGCGCGCGTCCTTGATTGCTGTGCATCACCTGGCGGAAAGACCCTGGCGATGGCTGATCACAATCCTGACGCGCAGATCGTGGCAGTCGATCTTCACCCGCATCGCACGCGCCTGCTGCGAAAGCTGCTGCGGATCGGTGATGAGTCGCATGCAGCGCCGTCGAACATTCGTGTGCTGACGGCAGACGCGCGCAATCTTCCTTTTGCGGGGAGCTTCGACCGCGTCCTTGCTGATGTACCCTGCTCGGGAACGGGCACGCTGGCCCGCAATCCCGAAATCAAATGGCGACTCAAGCCTGAGGATTTGGCTGATCTGCAGCAACGCCAGGTGGCCATTCTGCGTTCGACGATGGCGCAGGTTGCTCCGCGCGGGCGGCTGATCTATTCGACCTGTTCTCTGGAGAGAGAAGAAAATGAAGATGTCATCGAACGCGCGCTTGCGGGAGACACAGCTTTCCGCGTACTCGATTGCCGCGCAGCGCTCGATGTGCTCAGAGAAAGCAGAGAACTCATCTGGAATGATTCAGCGTCTCTCACTCGCGGTCCTTATC
>JBAVAV010000080.1:0-10514 GCA_049585895.1 Candidatus Sulfotelmatobacter sp.
GCCCAAGGCAGGTGCGCTACCAGGCTGCGCTACGCCCCGACATGACTGGCAAGATTGATTCTAAAGCACTTTCCAACTCTACTGCCACTCCAAAAGCGGCTGACGAGAGCCCGCTTCCCCAAGTCAAGCAACATCGCCTCGCCTACGACCGCTGGTAGTAATTTTCCCTGCAAGCTAGGCTCCAAGGTTTCCCATCTCAAGCCAGACGAAACCAAAGTTCATAGCCATGAAGGCACTCCTGCTCGAAAGAACGATGGTCGTGGCGGCGTTGGTAGTCTTGCTGGTTGTAGCAACTCAAGCCCAGAACCACGGAGGATCGCTCCGCGGCTCCGTGCAAGACGCCACCTCAGCGCGGGTCGCCTCCGCCAGGATTGTTGTGCAGTTGGCGGGCTCCTCGATTCACCGCGAGGCATTCACCGAGGACCGGGGCGAATTCCGTCTGGATGACCTTCTGCCCGGCAACTACCGTGTCACCATTAACGCCGCGGGCTTCGCCCCGGCGCAGGCGGATGTGTCCATCGCGGTCGCCACGGTTCGCGACATTACGGTCACGATGAAGCCGTCGTCTGTGCAGCAGACGATCAACGTTACAGGGGAGACCTCTTCCATCACCACCCAGACCATCGATCTCGCCAGCGCCGTTCACCAGGGCGTGGTCACTCGCCAGGACCTTGAAACTCTTCCGCTCGCGGCGCGCAGCTTCGCCAACATCGCTTACCTTGTTCCCGGCACCGAACCGGTAGAGCCTTCCGATCCAACGAAAGCGCGCATTACCGCTGTTTCTACCGGTGGAAGCTCGGGCCTGAACAACGATTTGTCGGTGGACGGCGGCGACAACTCCGACGACTGGATCGGCGGCTTTCTGCAGAACTTTTCTCCCGACGCCATCCAGGAATTCGCCATGCGCACCGCCCAGGAAGATGCCGACACCGGAGGCACCACCGCCGGCTCGGTGATCATCACCACCCGGCGCGGAACAAATGAATGGCACGGCAGCGGAGCCTTCTACGAGCGCGCCGCAGCGCTCAACGCGCGCTTCCCCATAGAGAATCCAGCGCAGACCTGCAACTCAGACGGTTGCACGAATAATCCCAAACAGCCCTTTTCGCGCCAGAATTATGTCGCCACCCTGGGCGGACCGGTGGTGAAAGACAAGATCTGGCTCTTCTCATCCTTTGAGTACGTCCACGAAAACGCCAGCATCGCCTACAGTCCCACCAGCACGACGCAGTTCGATGCGCTCGCGCAACTGGCCTCGGAAGGTCTGATCCCCGGCGTCAGTTCAATCGCCGTGCCCGCCAATGTTCCCATCCCGTTCCGCGATTACATCGGTTCGCTGCGTTTCGACTGGGCGCAATCTTCCAAATCGCAATGGTTCCTCCGGACTTCGGAAGACAACTACCTCACGCACAATGCTCTGGTGCAGCAGGCTACGCTTCCTTCAACCGGGCTGACCACGCATAATAACTACTGGAATACGGTGATCAGCAACACCTACGCCTTCAATCCGCGGTGGCTCGGCACGTTCGTGTTCGCCGCCAGCGAGCTGCACCTCACCCAGGCGCGCAACTCGACTCTGGGCTTTGCGCTGGCGTTTCCCTTCAGCGCCACGTCGCTGACAGTTTCCGGCTTCGAGACCTTTGGCGACAACCAGTTCGCGACGCCCATTACTCTGTTTCCCTCGCTGCGCAATCAGGAAAAATATCAGCTGCGCTACGACGTGAGCCACGCGACGGGCGACCATGCGTTCAAGTTCGGCGTCAATTTCATCCCCGAGCCTGTTCTCGGCGGCGCGTTTCCGGGAAATCAGGAGATTCTTTATCAGTTCCCCAACGATCCCACGGATTACCTGAACGACACAGCGGATTTCACCGCGATCAGCGAGTGCAATCCCACGCTTCCGCAGAACCAGCCTCCGAATCCACCCTGTCCCGGTTCGAGTATTACTCCCGCCGGCGATGGCAGCTTTTCACAAAGCGTGCAACGCCTCGCGCTTTACGCCCAGGACTCCTGGCGCGTGACGCGGCATCTCACGGTCAACTATGGATTGCGCTGGCAGACCACTTACGGCCTTTTTACCGCCTCCGGCCGCAGCCAGGCGGAGAATCCCGCATACCTCACTCTGCAGGCCCTGCAGATTCCAGTCAGCGTGCCGCACGACGATCGGAAGCAGTTTGCTCCTCGTCTGGGTATCGCCTATTCTCTCGGGGAGAGCGGCACGACCGTGATCCGCGCCGGTTTTGGCATCTTCTACAACGATCTCGCACAGGGCGGTTGGGCGACTGCGTTTCAGGGCGTCAACGCCCCGCCGGGCCCGTGCGTGGATCCCGTGCAGAACCCAGGGGGAACGGAAAACGCTGGGTGCGTTCCAGGAGACGGTTCCGGCGGAGTGGGGAACCTGATCGATGGGCACTATAAAACACCGTACGCAATTCACGTTACCGGCGGCGTTCAGCACGCCTTCAATCGGCACTGGACCGTGAGCGCCGATTTCACGCATGAACAAGGAAACCACGGCTATCGCGGCTATACCTTTATTGGCGGCACGAATCTTTTTACGCCGCTCCTGTCGCCGGGCGATCCGAACCAGGCGACTTACGTCCCCGACGTCAACCTCTTCAAATCGGACGATCGCTCCAGCTACAACGCGCTAATGGTCGTCGCCCAGGGCAATGTCTCGCGCCGCTTCAATTTGATCGCGCACTACACGCTTTCGAGCGCCAAAACCTGGGGCTGCTTTCTGGGCGAACTCTTCGATTACGTGAACGGCGTCTGCAATCCGCTGAACCCCTTCGGCCCCGGGGATTATGGGCCATCCGGCGAGGACGTCACCCATCGCTTCGTCCTCGCCGGAACTCTCCACCTCCCGGGTGGCTTCGAGTTGAGCACCATTACTCAAGCCGAAAGCGCGCGCCCCTTTACGCTCACCACGCCGGTCGGAACCCGGGCGGTCATCAATGGCGCGGAGTCGACACTCGATGAGTTCCGCGGCACGCCCTTCATTCAGGCCGACCTCCGCGTCAGCCGGCCCATCAACTTCGGCGACCGCTGGTCGATTGTTCCGTTCGCCGAGTTCTTCAACCTCTTCAACCGCAACAATCCTGGCGCCAACTACGTAACCGATATCTCGGCTCTCCCAAATCCCGTCAACGATCTCGCTAACGCTACCTCGATTTGCCAGAATCCTCCGGCCTGTACGACGTACGTGCCCATCACGAATCCAAAACAGTTGCTGGTCCCCTCGGGTGGACTGGGAGATTTCTTCGGTCCCGGCACAACCGTTGGCATCCCCTTCGCCGCGCAATTGGGGGTGCGTGTAATCTTCTAAGAGTTACTAATGGAGAGACGCAGCTTGCTGCTGCGGTGTAGAGACGTTGCTTGCAGCGTCTTGCCGGCAGCGTCTCCGCGCTCGGGGGGATATGCGCCGCCGGCAGACGCAGGAATGGTGGGAGACTTTGACAGCCTATTTCATTAAGGAAAATTAGGACCTTCGTCGAAAACCGGACCTCAACAGCCAAGCATGGCATCCAGATCAAAGCGGATTCCTGCGGTCCCAGAGTTCAATCTCTACCGCACCAGCCACTCAGTCGCTGCATGGACCTGGATCAGCAATCCGCTGTAATTTACGGCCACAGTCGCCAGCATCACCGCTGCGCCGCACGCCGCATATACCAGAGAATACCCACCCGCCGGAATTTGCCGCTGGTCGGTCCACGCGATAAGCCGCTCTACCCGCGCATTCACTGATTCAGCCGGGCTGTGGACCAAAGCTGTCGTCAATTCTCCCGGCGGTTCGAGCGGACCCAACCGCGAAAGCTTGATCAGCGCGGCAGCAAGATCGAGGGCTTCAGAAGCGCTGAAAACGGCCGCGTCGTCAGCGGCCATCTCAGAGGCCTGTCGCCATGAAGATTCCAGTTCCGCCATTCCTGGAAATGCTGCGAAACGGATGAGCAGCTTCCTCAGATTGTCCAGACGGCGCACATGAGCCAGTTCGTGCTGCAGGGCCGTCTGCAACTCTTTGGGGGTTAGAACGATCTCCGCTCGATGAGACAGCAACACCTTTGGCCGGAGAATTCCGGCAGCCACGAGAGTTGGAAACGCGCGGGAACCTCGCAACAGAAGAATCCGACCAAAAGAACGCGCCACGCTTGCGTCGCTATTCCATCGCGCCATCGTTTTCGAAGCTCGCACCAACGCGAGTATGGCATTCCCCGCGCCCGCTGCGAGAATCATGAATCCGAAAAAACCCAACACTAGGGGAGCGGCGCCCACCCGTTCATCGGTGGCGCGAGGTTCCAGCAGGAGAAACGACGGCACCGCAAGAATGAGGGTGCTGGCCGCAGCCGTGGCCAGCGGGAGCATCCGCCAGGCGAAAAGCAGGTTGGCGCACCGCTTCGCACGAAATCTCTGACTATAGAGCCAAATCCTTCGCCACAGGCAGCACACACTCAGCGAGAGCGCGACATACAGCAAGGAAAATACCGACAACGACACGGCGATTCCGCGCGCGGCGAACATTACTTCGTCCTCTTTTCCGATAATTCGCGCCGCTTTGCCTCCACCAATTCCCGCAGGTCGTCGAGAAGTTGTGCGTCACGCTCCCCAAGAATCTCCACCAGGAAGGTAAGCGGCAGTGACGAAGAGGGACTTGCATCCAGCAATTGGCGAAGCGCATGGCCGGCCGCCTCCCGGTGCAACTGCTCGCGGCTGAAACGCGGTGTGTAGCGGAATGCTCTGCCTTCGGGTTGGCGCACCAGAACGTTTTTCTTAAACAGGCGGTCCAGCGTTGTCATCACCGTCGTGTAGGCCAGTTCGTCGTAGCCGTTTTCCCTCAACTCACGGACGGTGGCGCTTCCGCGCTTCCACAACCCCTCGAGCAACCGTTGCTCGAGCGGCCCGAGTTGCCGGGTAGAAGCGCGAAAAATATGGAAAATCCGGTTCATTCACATCCCACTGATTCCGCACTTTACCATGAGCGGAAGACCCATGCCAGCGGCTTTTCCCACGGCTCGCCCGTTCCCAGCCGGGAAAACAGTCCTGGGTTAAAGGATTCCCAAGTTGCAGGGCCGTCATCGTTCTGTCAAGACTGCGGCGCTTGCATTGTGGCTCGCTCAAAAATGCAGATTAGTTTCCATGTCCGCCGTAATCGCTTCTAGCCCGGTTAGTCCCTGTGGCGTAGTCGCGTTGTCAACGTCTTCGGCTCCCGTGCAGTTTGTCATCGCCGTCAGGCTCCAGGGGCTGGTCACTTGCTCGAACCACATATAAGCGTGCGATGCGGAATTGTTGATCGCGTTGTTGCACACCCAGCCGGAGATCACAGTCTTCGGAAAGCTGGCCCGCGCACCGGGCGAAACGATGCTCATGGCCTTCCAGGCTGCGTCGGAAGCGGGGGTCGTAAAGTTGGATCCGGCGCAGGTCGAATCTCCCGTCCACGCCCGCAGGTTGTTCTCGGTGTTGAGTTGGTTGTACTGGACCAGGTCCGTCCATGCCGCTCCATTCGTTGGCAGAACCAATCGGTGGGCCGCCCGCGGCACTTCGCACCCCAGTTCAATATCTGAGAACGCGGGGCCGGAGCTCAACTCAACCGCCTGCGGCGTCAATCCATACCAGGACATTGCGTAACCGACCGCTCCAGCTCCGGCGCTCCCTGCGTCCACGCCAAACGGAAGGGTGAACTTGAGGTGCTGTAAGTAGCTCAGCAAAGTTGCCGGACGGCATGCAGCATTCATCAAGTTCGGCGTCTCTCCAGTCGCTTCCCATCCCGTCGCGAATACAATTTGGTATATCGCGAAGCCATACGCGACAAAGCCTTTAGCGTAGAGAGTGCCGCCTGGAATCGTGTCTTGCGCCCCGTTAATGAACGCAACCACTCCCAACTCGGTTCCTTTGGCCGTGTGATAGCCGTAGGTAGCTTGAACATCGGCCACGTTCGGACAAGAGACCGTGACGGTAGTACACACGGACCCGCCGTAGTAGCCGGATCCGCAGGAAACGGTCGTGGGATTCGAGATGGTACCGAGAGGCAGTGCCTTAGCGGCGCAAATTCCCGCGCCGACCAAAAACGGAATTAATAGCAATTTCAAGAGGCGCGTGCGTGAAGTACGCTTCATGGAGCCCCCAAGAAGAGAACAGAATTCGAAGAAGCCTGGTCGAAGGTCAGACGCTTGAACCGGCCGCACAAGCGGTGCGCACCGCAAATGGTGCCGCGATTCTAATCCCCCTAAGCTCGCTGGTCAATGCAGACAAGGGCGGATGATGGGTCATTCAAAACGACGGTTAGTTGACCGAAACTTGGCGCACGCCCTGAGGAAGGAAACTTCTGGGGTGGGAAACGGGAATCGAACCCGCAACCGTCGGAGCCACAGTCCGGTGCTCTGCCAGTTGAGCTATTCCCACCGCCACCTCAGATTATAGCAACCGATCTTCTGCACTGTCTTTGCCTCGGCGGCCCAGCAGTCCGACGCGCCGTCCTGAAATGGAATTCTCCGCTGGTAATTTTCGCTCTCGTGTGACGAACAACCGTGACTTCATCTTTTCCAGTTCCTATCTTGTTATCCGCGGGAGGTTCTCGTGATTCAGAAGGCTTTTGCATTTCTCGCGCTATTGTTGCCCTTGGCCGCGGCCAATGCCTCCATCACCGAAATTCGCAAGGATTTCCTGAGCGAAATCTCGCTTGTGCCGGCCACGCCAATAATTTCCGCGCCGGCCGTCAATGCCAGCTATCTGATCTGTGTGACGGCCGGCGACGTGCAAACCACTGTACCCACGGCCATTCTGCGCTGGACCGACGAGAATGGCGAGTTCCGCAGCTTCACCTATCCCACGGTGAACGGAGTGCCTAATGGCTGCAATCTGATCCGCAACCAGGCCGATACAGCAGCAACCATCGAGACCAACGGCTCCTATTCCGGCTTTTACAATCTTTTCGCTTTCGGGGTCGGCTTTTGGCCGGGCGGAACCCAGTCCCAGGTCGGATTGAAGGAACCGCTCAACTACGCCATTACCGGCGCCAATGGCGGACACGGATTCTCATTTCCCGGCTATCCCTGGCTGTTCTCAGTCTTCGCGGCCGGCAATTGCCGCTGGCAATTGTCTGCCGGATGGTCGGGAGCAATCTCCGGCTCGGGGTCGCAGATCTCCACCGCCTATGGTGGCGGCAACGGCGTGTTTACCACGCTCACGGGTGGATGCAGTTATACGCTTATCGCGTTGCAGTTCGGCGTACCGGCGCCGGGCTCCGGCCCGCTCACCGATTACGAGTACAACCTGCTCAACTGGACCAATGCCACCTACCCCAAATACAAGACTGTGCTGACGACGGGGACCTCGGGCGCGCACATGCTGCTGGCGAGCAATATCGCGGAGCAGCCCAACAACGGCGGCGTCTCCGAGCAACTCTATGCTTACGGGTACAACGGCGCGCCGGTTCCGTGCGCTGCGTCGCTTTCGGCCGACGATTCGGGTGCGCCGGAGGCCTGCGCCTCGGCCATTTCCATGCCGGCAAATAGCCCGCTCTATTTCCGAACGGCTAACGGTGGCGGGCAGGAATGGGGCGCATCGCCAACCTACAGCGTCGAGGTGGATGTCATTCAGTTCTGAAGAGCTGGCAGTTCTGAAGAGGTGGATTGTTGGGAGGCTGTCGGCTTGCTATCCCCGCCCCACGCCCACGTATTCAAATCCGAGGGCCCGAAGCCGGGTGGAATCGAGAAGATTCTTGGTATCGACGATGATGGGTTTCTTGAGCAGGCGCTTGATACGGTCGAAGTCGAGGGCGCGGAACTCGGGCCAACCCGTGCCGACGACCAGCGCGTCCATGCCCTCCGCCGCGGCATAAGCTGAGTCGCAGTAGCGCACCGTTTCGTTCAGCCGAATCTTCGCTTCCGGAATTGCAACTGGGTCGTACGCCCGAACCCGGGCGCCTTTCGCAACCAGCGTCTCCGCCAGATGCATCGACGACGAACCGGCCACCGAATTCGTATTCGGCTTAAAGGCAAGACCAAGAATTCCAACATCTTTGTTTTCTACTGAATTCAGCACCAGCGCAATTTTTTCCATCAGCCGGTCCGCCAGTGTGTGGTTCACTTCCCGCGCCGCGCTCAACACTTTCAGTGAAACCCCATTCGACTTGGCCAGATCGGCCAGTGAATCCATGTCGGACTCGGCAAACACGCCGCCCATGCCGGCTCCCGGCTGCAGGCAACGCGGTGCGATTTTCTTGTCCAACCCCAGAGCGAGCGCCAAATTTACAGCGTCGGCGCCCACGCGCTCGCACAAGGCCGCCACTTCGTTGATGAAGGAAATTTTGGTAGCCACAAACGCAGTCGCGGATTCCCGCACCAGTTCCGCCGTCGCCTGATTGGTAACGATCACGGGAACGCCGCGCATCACCAGGGGATGAAAAATCTGCTTCAGCAGCTGTACTGCTTCTTTGGACGTCGATCCCAGAATCAGACGGTCGGGCCAATTGAAGTCCTCGACGGCGCAGCCATCGGTGAAAAACATGGGCTGGGATACGATGGTCGCTTGCAGGCCGGCATCCTTCAGGCTCTTTTCCAGCGCAGATGCTGTACCTACGGCCACGGGGGTCACGATCGTCAGAATGGGAGGCTTCGGGGCGAGGCGGGCGATTCGCTTCACCACGTCGGTAAGGTTGTCGGCATTGTCTTCGGCGAGGAAAATAACGTGCGTCTTGCGCGCAAACGATTCGATATCGGTTGAGTACGCCAGCCGCCCCGCCCGCACGTTCCGCCGGATAATCTCTTTGAGGTTCTTCTCGTAGAAGGGAATGTTGCCCTGAGCCATCTCCACCATACGACTCCGGTCGGGATGGCAGCAGGAAACCGGAGTGCCAAAATCGGCCAGGCAGGCTGAAATCACCGTGCCCAGGTAGCCGGAACCGTATACCCCAATCTGCATACCTTCGCCCCCGCCGACACCGCCAAAACCCGCTCTGGAGGCCGCTCACAGACGCAAGCCCCCACTCTTTTGTCTACAGGGCCGGGAGTCGATCCGCAACACACGGGAGGGAAGTGTACCGGGGGCCATTGCCCGCTCGACTGGCGTAACCTAATGCTAGAGAATGCGGTGGCTTACTGCGTGGCTTATTCGTGGCTTATTTCGATACCAGGCGCCGGCCCAGCGGAACCGGGGCCAAATCGATCCAGCAGTTCTGCAAGTCTTCGCGAACAAAGGTGAGCTGATCGACTAAAATCCGCCGGCTGCCCGCAAACTTTGTCCAGCGCTCGCGCGCGATTGCGAGGGCATTCTGTGCAAGAGCCTCAGAAGCCATCATCACAATCGTGAGGTGTGGCATGTAAGGCCACTCCTCCGAGAAGGCTAGATTTCCGGTGTTCAAGCGGTCGTGCAGTTTACTCATGCGCTCCGCCCCGTGAGTAACTTTGATATAGACGGTCGGAGTGATTGGAATAAAGGTTTCTACGTCGCCCAAAGCAACTTCGAACGGCTCCGCCTGGCCGCAAATTGTTTCCAACGTCTGCAACGCGGTGGTTTCGGTCCCGCGCAGACGCCGTGGCGGCAAAATGGTCAGGTGTGCCGCCAGATGCGGCAGATCGGGATGCAGTTCCCGGCGGAGGTTTTCCACGAACTCTCCCGCCAGGCTCTTTACATACGCCACCAGCGCATAACGCGGCTTCTGCATACCTGGATAAAAATTATAACGCGCTTGCCGGCGTTGAGTACCTGCCGGAGTAGGTACTTGGGATTCGCGGTTTCCGAATTTCCACAAGCATTAAATCGAAAGCATTAGAGATGGCGGACCGCAATTTTTCCTTTTGCTTGGCCCCTCATCCCGCCCGATTCAACTCAACCCTCGCGCCATCCCCCGCTGAACATATATAGACCGCCGGCTCGATCCCGACCGCTGCTTGGTAACGTTCCGAGATTCGATCGGCAAAAACTTCGGCCTCTGTTGTCTCCACCAGATTCAGAGTGCACCCACCGAATCCGCCGCCGGTCATGCGTCCCCCGTGGTACCCCGGGAGGCCTTCGGCGGCTTCGACCATGATGTCCAGTTCCCGGCAACTGACTTCGTAGAGATCGCGAAGACTGCGGTGGGATTCTCGCATCAGGTCGCCGAAGCCGCTCAAATTGCCGGCACGCAAGCTGCGAGCGGCGTCGAGCACCCGGCCATTTTCTTCGACCACATGGCGGCACCGCTTATAGATTTTCTCGGGAAGATCTTTCGCGTGCTGGACCAGTTGATCCGGCGAAATATCGCGCAGCGCGCGAATGTGCGGATACCACTTTGCCAGCAATCTCACTGCTTCCTCGCATTCCTGGCGGCGCTGATTGTATTCCCCAGTGGCGTGCTGGTGCTTCACCATCGTGTTGCAAACCACCATCCGCACTGTGTCGGGAATAGGAATGAGTTCGAACTCCAGTGACCGGCAGTCAAGCACCAGCGCATTCCCCGCCTTTCCCAGGCAGGCAACAAATTGGTCCATGATGCCGACGCGAGCGCCGATGAAGGTGTTTTCGGCGTGTTGGCAGAGCTT
>JBAVAV010000081.1:0-5938 GCA_049585895.1 Candidatus Sulfotelmatobacter sp.
CAGTACCGGACGATCGGCAGCTTTCGCCATCGGCGGTGAAACTGCGCCTTCTAAAAAAGCTGCGCTGTACGCTGCGCTACGAGAAACTTGCCTGGAATTGCGGCGCCACGCTGGTCGCTGGCGTGGACGAGGTAGGGCGTGGATCACTGTTCGGGTGCGTGGTGGCAGCGGCTGTGATTCTCGATCCCCGGTATCGTGTACGCGGACTGCGCGACTCGAAACTGCTTCTTCCCGAACGCCGCGAAGTGCTGGCGCAGCGAATTCGCGAACACGCTATTACATGGGCGGTCGCTGCCGTCGATGCGGCGCGCATCGATCAAATCAACATCTATCAGGCATCCCGGTTGGCCATGCGCGAGGCAGTCCTGCGCCTCGCGCCAACTGCCGACCACGTTCTCGTCGATGCCCTGCGCCTCGATTGCGAAGTATCGCAGCGAGCCATCATCCACGGCGACGCGCTTTCCGCTTCGATTGCCGCGGCTTCGATTCTGGCCAAAGTCGAGCGCGACCGCATGATGTGCGAGTGGGACCCGATCTTCCCGGAATACGGCCTGGCCTCACACAAAGGCTACAGCACGCCGAAACATCTGGCGGCGTTGCGCGAGTATGGGCCGACGCCGCTGCACCGGCAGTCGTTCGCGCCGGTGTGGCAGAATCCCGTGCCGCAGGCGCTGATTGGGTTCATGGCGGACGATGACGCGCAGGAAGTGGCGGGCTGAACTGGGAGTCGGCACAATCCTGAATCGGCAAAAACGTTCTGCCCGGAACGTTTTGTAGTAGCAATTGTGCCCTTACATTTCTAACTTGGCGGCAATCGCAGCAGCTTGTGCCATACACACAAATGTGAGATATTTACACATTCGGACTTCAGTCCGGGATGGGTCACTGAGGCCATGAGTGCGGACTAACATTGACATTGATGACCGCTTGATGCGTCGGGCCATGAGACGCAGTGGCGCTCGTACCAAGAAAGCGGCGGTGGAAGCGGGCCTTCGCCTGCTGGCGGAAACCCACGCGCAAGGCGCCATCCGGCGCCTGCGGGGGACAGTGCGCTGGGAGGGCAATCAGGACGAGTTGCGCCTGGGCCGTGGTCGAGCTTAGGGACGCCCATGGTTATTGTCGACACGACGGTGTGGGTCAACTATCTGCGCGGCGCGGAAAATCCGGAAACACTCTGGCTCGATCGCGAGCTGCAACGGCAGCGGTTGGGGTTGACCGACCTTATCCTTTGCGAAGTATTACAAGGGATTCGCGACCAGAGCGCGTTCGCACAGGCGCAGGCCGATCTCCTGAAATTCGAGGTTTTTCAGACGGGCGGGAGCGTACTCGCGATTGCTGCGGCCCAGAATTGCCGCGAACTACGCTCCCGCGGCTACCCCGTCCGCAAGACGATTGATTGCCTGATCGCCACTTTCTGTTTGCACGCCAAGCACGAACTACTGCACCGGGATCACGACTTCGATTGCTTTGAAAAGGTGCTCGGGCTTCAGGTGGTGCATGCGCTGCCATGACCTTTTGGCTGAAGTATTGACGGCTGGCCCCGAGATTCCTCGCTCACTCTCGCCGCTTTCACCGGCTCCGAGTGGCTCGGAATGACAAATATGGGGAAGACCTTTGTGCGGCGCTGAAGCGCCCGTTCTTCCACTGGGGGCATTGCGTGGCCGGGCGGATGATCCCGGGCAGATTTCGGGATTTTGTTCCTAGCTTTACTTCGCCGCTTCGGCTGTCTCACCGTTGAGGCTGGAGTTGAGTTGATTTACCAGTTTCGTGTTGTTGGCCAACGCCTGGCGTAGAATTTGTGCTTGCTGTTTTGCCGTGGTCCAATCTTTTTTTTCGACTGCTTCGGTCAATCCGGGCAGCTCAAGGTGCGCGTAGGTGAAACGCGCGCCATAGAGGATATGTTTGAACCACGGCCTGCCTGGGATACCTTCGGGATTCAGCCAGTTGCGTTCTACCTGCATCATGCCGTGATTGATGGTGGTGGCTAGCTTGGAATCGATTTTGCCGGAGGCCAATGCACGGCTCACCGATTCGTCCAGGAGCTTACCGGCCGCTTCGAACTCATCGATTCCATCTAACACCGGCTTGAGATCCAGTTGGCTCATGTCTTTGTTCTTGGTCAGTTCAACCACGAACTGGCGGACATTATCGGCGTACCTGGCGAAGTCAAAAGGCAGCAAGTCGGCGTTGGCGAGGCGCATCGCCAGCACTCCCCACAGTTGCGACATCAGCGTGTGATAGCGGTAGCCGGGGTCGCCGAAGTGGTTCATCCAGAAAAAATCGTCATAGGCCGAATGGTAGACGCCGTAGGGGCCGTCGAATTGCAGGCCGAGAACCGGCATGCCTATGAAATTTAAAAATACTGTGTGGTCGGAGCCGCTGCCAATGCGCGTGTCGGCAAGGTTTGAATCCGTAACTCTCCCATCGGTGACTTCAGCCGAATCTTTCGCCTCGCGCTTCTCGCGCGTGCTTGATTCCTTCCATGCTTCATACAGACTCTTGCCCGAACGCTCTTGCAGCGTGCGCGTGGTTTCAACCAGCATGGGCGCCAGCGACGCGACCGCGCTCCCGTGAAAGTCCGCGCCAGAGGTCGACGAGTCCACATTGATGTAGGCGACGGCTTTGTTGCGCAACTCGTCCGCGAACTGCTCGCCCCACTCCGTCGAACCCGTCAGGCCAACTTCTTCTCCGTCCCAACTGCAAAAGACTACCGTCCGCCGTGGACGCGTGCCTTGCTTCGCCAGCTTACCCAGGGCTCGCGTCAGTTCCATCATCGAAGCGGTTCCGCTGCTGGGGTCGACGCCGCCAAAGACCCACGCGTCGCGGTGATTGCCCAGCACGATCCACTCGTTCTGCAACTCCGCGCCGCGGATACGGCCCTCGACCACGTAATAGGGCTGAGTGGAATTGTCCATTTCGATCTTCACGTGCGCGCGCACGCGCTTGCCGCCGAGGTGATACTTGACGGGCAATCCGCCCTGCCAGTTCTCTGGGGCGAGCGGACCATCCATGTTGGCGAGCAGCGGTTTGGCGTCGTGCCAGGAAAGCGGCAACGCCATGATCTTCGGAATCGACACTGCTTCTTCCACAGGAATACGCCTGGCGCCCGGAATCGAGGCCCACCCCGGAGTGAGCGGATCGCCGGGGACCATGAAGTCGTAGGTGATGGCGCCGCGCTGAATATGATACTCCGGCCCCCACGGGCCTTTGGGCACCACCGCGCCTTTCTTGAATCCGTCTTCGGCGGGGTCGCTGTAGATCAGGATCGCGGCCGCGCCTTCGCGTTCCGCGGTGAGCGCTTTGAATCCGCGATAGCTGTATGGATTCGAATAGCGCACGAGCACAATCTTGCCTTTGACGTCGATCCCCTGCTGGCGCAGCAGCGCATAGTCTTCGGGATTGCCACTGTGGGCGTAGATGACGGGAGCCGTTACTTCGCCCGACGCCGACATGCCGCTCCAGGCCGAGCTGATGCCTTTGTTCTTCGAGTCGGGATCGCCGAGGACGGGCAATTCACGCAGGCCGGCGCGGTAATGCACCGGCGCGACCATTTCCAGCAAGGTGCTCCTGGGATTGCTGCCGTAAACGTCGTAGCGGCGGATGACTACGTCTTCCAATCCTTCCTGCCGCCACTCGTCGGCGATGTAGCGAGCCAGTTCGTTGTTGCGTTTCGACCCGGCTACGTGCGGCTCGGCGGTGAAGATGTGATGCTGGCGGCGTTCCTCGGCAGGCGAGGGAATCGCTTTGAACTTGTCTTCGATCTCCGCCTGGCGAGCCGCGGCCTTGGGGGTAAAGCCGAGGATGGAGCTTTGGGCGGCTGTGGGACTGTTTGTGAAGAGGAGAAAAATGAGGGACGCCACAGTCGAGGCAGGTGCGGCGCGACTGGGGACGTTCATGGTTTCGGAGCCTCCTGTCTACTTGTGTTGTGCCGTCCGACGCGAACTGTCGCCTGTCTCGACGCTTCGGCACGGCAACTAAAATCGTTACAGGCTGCAAAGGCTCTCTGGAGCGCATGAGCCGGCCTCAGCGGCTAAAGCCGTGTCTCGAACCAGAGTCTTTGACGCAGCGCTGGAAGCGCTGCTCCACCCAAACCCAGAGCCTTGACGCGACAGTATGCGCCTACTTGGCTTTGTAGATTTCGCTCAATAAGTCCGGCGTTGATTCGTCGCGTACCAGGTGTGGATATCGTTCGCCGCCGTGGTAGTCGAGCTTATACGTCTTGTAGTAATCGGCATTTTCCACCAGCAACTCCAGCGATTCTCTTCCATTTTTGCCGGCCTTCAGGGCATCGTGCAGCCCATCGGCGGAGAACTGGCGGCCATTGACGGCCACAAGCTTCATGCCGGGACCAATGCCGGCCTTCGCTGCCGGCATGCCTTCGACGGTGTCGGAAATGGTTCCGTCGTCCCGAAGTTCGAGCCCAAGCGAATAGGCGGTGTCGACGAAGTGACCGCTGCCCTCGGCGTTTTTTTCCATTTCCGACTGCATGCCGTCGTAGACGACCTTCCATCCGCTGCCTTCAATTCCACCCAACGGTGCGCCCGGACCATGATTGGTCAAGCGTTCCATCCAGAAGGTGCGCCAGTCGTAGGCGACGACCTGGTTCAGCGTGTTGACGACATCGTCGAACGTGTAAGGCTTCACCATGGGAGGCGTGCTGGGCGCTCCGTGGAATAACTTGCAGAAATCGTCGAGCGACTTCTTTCCTTTCGTCTGCTGGCGGATAATCACATCGACCCACAGCCAGTTCAGCGTGTCTTCGTCGTAGAAATCGGTTCCGCGCCGCCAGGATTGCCACGCATGCGGCGAAAAATAGAGTTGCGGAGCCGCATCGGCCGTATCCTGCAAGTTGCGCCAGGCGCGGCCCGGCGTGTGATCGAGCGCGGCGGCGGTCAAGGCCAGGTCGTCCCGGGCCTGCTCCGGGGTAAGCAGTCCACTGCGGGCGGTCAGCACCGTGCCCAGATAATTCGTCAATCCTTCGTACACCCACAATAGATCGTCCTGCATGGGCTGTTGATAGTCCGGCGTGGCTAGGTCTGCGGGGCGGCGATATTTTCCATTCCACGAATGCACGTACTCGTGGGGAAGCAGGCCGGCATCGAGCTTGCGCGCGGTTTCATCGGCGAGTCCGCGTTCGCCGACGCGGCTATCGTCGGACTCGTGATGCTCCAGGCCGAAATGCGCCACATGATCGCTCAGCGTGTAAAGGAAGTGATAGTCCCGGTAGTGATGCGCGCCAAAGAGTTTATTAGCCTGTTCGACCAGACTCCGGTAGTGATCCCAAACTTCCGGCGGAGCCTCCAACGCGGAAGCGCTGTCGGCGGCGATGTCCATCTCGGTCAGCGGATCCTGCGCCAGCGGCACTACCTTCAGAAACTCGCCGGTGATTACCGGAGAATCGACCAGCGTGGTTAAAGAAACCGTGGCGAAGTGAATCTCGTTTCCGCTATGGCTGGTCACGGGCAGGGGCGTGCCAAACTTCCACCCATCGGGAAGCCGCAAAGTGGCGGTGTAATTGATATCGTCTGACGCAAAGCCTTTGGGATAAAGCAGGACCTGGTTCCAACTGATGACTGCGAGCTTGTCGGTGGCCGAAGAGCCGGCCGAAAATCCGCCCTCGAAGGTCGCGGGAGAAAGAAAATCCAGTTCGACATTCACTTCGTGTGCACCGGCGGGAACTTCCACGTGCAGGGTAAAGCCATCGAGAAGGTCGCGCCGCCATTTGAGCGTCTTGCCGCCGGCGGTGAACTTGAGGCCGGCGAGATCGATCACGGGACCGTCCGGCGCGTGCTCGCCCGGAATCCACTTTGGGTAATAGAGCGTCAGATCGCCCGCGCTGGCGGGAATCTTCAGGCTGGCGTGAAAAATCTTGCGCGGCGCAGTGGTGGCGTCCACAAGAAGCGTGACCGTCGGCGTGGCTGCGGCTAAAGAGAATGAC
>JBAVAV010000082.1:0-4909 GCA_049585895.1 Candidatus Sulfotelmatobacter sp.
CTTTAATCTTGGGTTGAAGCTGACGCCCGAACGTTGGAAGCCGGGAGCCGGAAGCCCGAAAGTCGAAGCCTGAAGCCCGACTCACACTTCCCCGCCGGCGGGAACCGGCTCGTGCATCTCCTCCACGTCTGTCCCGCCGGATGCAAGAGGCAGCCGGATCTCGATCAGCAACCCGCCCTCGGCGCGATTGGACGCCCTGACTCGCCCGCCGTGAAAACGCACCGCGCGTTCCGTAATCGCCAGGCCGAGGCCGGCGCCTCCAGTCAGGCGGCCGCGGGCATCGTCCAGGCGGTAGAAGGGTTGGAAGAGTCTTTCCAGAGCATCCGGCGGCACACCGGGTCCGCAATCGGTGACTCGGACCACCGCCTCCGCAGCGCTGGAGTTGCCGGCCCTTTCCAGATGAATCTCCACGGTGCTGCCCTCGCGGGTGTAGCGGATGGCGTTGCGCACTACGTTTTCAATGGCACTATGCAACAGAGAGGCTTCTCCGCGCACCGCCCAGTTCCCGGCGGGAATTTCGCTGCGGACGTGGCAGTGCCGCGCCTGCGCTTCGAACTCCGCATCCTCAGCAACGTTCAACACCAGTTCGTCCAGCGGAACCGCCACCGGCGAAACGCGCTGCTCCCCGTCTTCCAGGCGGGCGAGGGTAAGCAGGCGGCCGATCAATTCGTTAAGGCGGCTGGCCTCCAGTTCAATGCGCTCCAGCATGGCGGCGCTTTCCGGGCCCGAACGCTGCCGCGCCAGTCCAAGCGCCACATTCAGGCGGGCCAGCGGCGAGCGCAGTTCGTGAGAAATGTCGTTGAGCAGGCGTGACTGCGCCTCGACCAGTGACTGCAACCGCTCGGCCATACCATCGAAGTCGCGCATCAAGCCCGCCACTTCGTCGCGTCTCCCGCTAGCCGGAGCGCCGGAGCGGGCCGCGAGATCTCCCGCGGCTAATTGGCGCGTGGCCGCCCGCAGCCGGACGATGGGCTTGGTCAGCAACCAGGCCAGCAGATAGCAGACTAGTCCGGACGAAATTACAGCAATGATCAGCCCTGGTATTGGCAGGCCGCGCGGGCCAAAGAACACCCGCGGTCCGGGCGGCAACCCGAGCACCAGCGTGAATCGATGTTTACCGTCCGATGAAGCACGCGTCTCGCGCAGCACTGTGGGGGCGGGAATCACGATTCCTTCTTTCGGAACTGGACGCCCGCCTGCTGCCACGCGAAAGGCCCAGTCCGGAGCGCCGCGGCGCGAAATTTCGATCCCGTGTTCGTCGAAGAGAAAAGCCCGCACATGTTGCGTCTGTTGCAGGCCATCCAGGTACTTCCGCAATTGATTTTCGCCGCCCTGCTCGTACTCGTTCACCGCCTCGTTGAGCACCGAAGAGCGCAAAGTCTCCCAGGTCGCCATCCGTTGCGGACGGAAAGCCAGCGTGACCACGATGGCAAGCACCAGAAATAGAGCAAACGCCAGCCAGAAGGAAAGGAAGATTTTGAGAAACAGGCTTTTCATGTGTGCTTATTATGTCGTGCTTTTTGCCTTCTCCCGCGGGCGCGCGAAAATATAGCCTACCCCGCGCACGGTCTTAATATGCTCATCGCTGTCAGTGTCGCCCAGTTTCTTGCGGACTTTGCTCACGTGCATATCGATGCTGCGGTCAAACGGCGAAAACTTCCGGCTGAGTACGGCATTCACCAGCCGCTCGCGCGGGACCACGCGCCCTGCTTCGCGCAGCAGCACCTCCAGCAGGTTGAACTCAACCGAAGTCAAATCCACCACCTGGCCGTCGCGCTTTACCGTGCGCGTGGCGGGGTCGAGTTCAATCTCTCCCACGCGGACAATCTCTGGCGCGGAGGCAGTGGCTTTGTCCCCACGCGTGCGCCGCAAAATCGCCCGGATGCGCGCCACCAATTCGCGTGGATTAAATGGCTTCGGCAAATAATCGTCGGCGCCGATTTCGAGGCCAACAATGCGGTCTACATCTTCGCCGCGCGCCGTCAGCAAAAGCACCGGCAGGCGCGAGGTGGCGCGGATTCTCCGCAAGACTTCAAAACCATTGATGCTGGGCAGCATCACATCCAGCACCACCAATAGATAGCCGCCCGCGCTGGCACGCTGCAGTCCATTCTCGCCGTCGTGCACACACTCGACCACAAAGCCCTCGGCCTGTAAATACTCGCCCACCAGCGTGCACAGCTCCACATCGTCGTCAATCACCAGAATGCGTTCCATATGCCTGCTTTTCATTGTGCATCACATCGGGCGTCGCAACCTGTAAAGAATTGTCAAACTTGGACTTACGCCGGATTACAAAACTTTACTCCGGTTGACCGACTCTTTACGGCAATTTTCCACGGGCCCGTGTTCATATCAGTGTACGCAAAATCGCTGGCCGGATGAGTCGGCCCAGGAGTGAAGTGATGAAATCGATTGGCTTTCGTTTTATGGTAGCAGCGCTGGCCGTGACGCTGGGCAGCGCGATCTCGCGGTCGCAGACCGCCGACGCAGCGCCGCCCCCATCTCCGTCTCCGTCCATGCACGGCCATGAATTTGGCCACGGCGAGCACATGATGGGCTTCTCTGCGAAACGCTTGAACCTGAGCGAAGAGCAACAGACACAGATGAAAACCATCATGCAGAAAGAAGATCCCACACTAAAGCCGCTCTTCCAGCAACTCCATCAGGTCCACGCCCAACTGAAGCAGTATTCCGAAGGCGCTTATGACGAAGCTAAAGTTCGGACCCTGGCCACCCAGGAGTCTCAGACTCAGGTGGAGCTCACCGTGCAATTGACGCGTGTTCACAACGAGATGTTCCAGGTGCTCACCCCTGACCAGCAGGCGCAGGAAAAAGAGTTCGAAGCCAACCGGGAAGCGCGCATGCAGAAACACATGCACGACGCGCCGCCGGCTTCGGAGCAGTAAACGCGGGAAGTCCTGGGGGAGGACTTTTGGCGTGGCGGTGCGGGGTTCCGTTTTTCTCCTTGGCCCCGCACCGCATCAATTCGATTTCACTATACGCAAGGTGCGTCCATGGAACTGACTCAGGCCTACATCATCGATGCCGGATGGATCTTCTTCGCGTGCTGGGGCATGGTCCTTCTCGCGATCGGGGTCGCCGCTTTCGGACGTGACCTGCTGCCATCCACAAAACAGGATGAGAGCAAGTTGACGCCACGATAGAAACCCGGCCCCCGTGCTCTGACAAATTCCTTTGTCGAAAGGCAAGCCACTCGCCCGCTCACCTATAGGTTGGGTGGAGCAGCGCTCCCAGCGCTGCGTGAACCGCTCTGCCTCCAGAACAGCCTTTAGCTGCTGCGGTACTTGAACTACTCGGGAGTTGAATATGGCAAGTGCATGTGGCGTTAGGGCCTCTGGTGTCCATCTTCGAAAACCGCAAAAAATGGGGCATCCTGCCCGCCGTGACAACTAACCTTGCGCCTCAGTCTCGATCTGTCCATTGCCCCAGCAAAGGCAGTACCTCGAGCTAACACGGCAAGGACTATCCCCGGCAAAGGTCGGGCCCTAAGTCCTTTATCGGACGTCTTAGCCCCTGAGTTCTTTGAAAACGGTATTTGCGGGCAATTCTTACCAACTCCATGATTCTTAAAGGCTTAGGGGAGAGGGGAGTACCGGTTAACAGACTGGAAAACCGCGGGCGCGGAGGAACCTGGCAGAAGGAATTATTTCGCTACTTGAACAGCGCTGAAGAACATCAAGCCCAGACCTCTGTGTTCCCCCGTGTCCTCTGTGGTTAAGAATTTAGGTCGGCAACCGGCGCACTCACGATAGGCCCTGCACCCGCGCCTGCTAGAATCTCATCTACTCTTTCTGCATGATCCCCCGGAACTTGCGACCGCTCGTACCCTACCTCAAACGCTATCGCTGGGGACTCGTGGCGGGTACGTTCTGCGTTTTGCTCAGCAATGGCGCATGGATTCTCTTACCCAAGGTGATCGGCAGCGCGGCCGAGAGCCTGAGGTTGGGTGTCACCCGCCACAAGCTGCTGATTTTCGCACTCCAAGTTCTGGCAGTCGCCGCGGTGCGCGGCATTTTCCTGTTCCTGACGCGCTGGATCGTAATCGGCATCTCTCGCGACATCGAATTCGATCTGCGCAACGATCTCTTCGCCCACCTGGAAACGCTCTCCTATTCTTACTACCAGCGCATGCGTACCGGCGACATTATGGCCCGCGCCACCAACGACCTGAACGCCGTCCGCATGCTGCTTGGCCCGGCCATCATGTACTCGGCGAATACGCTGGTATTCACTGTCGGGGCGCTGTCGTTCATGATGGCGATCAGTCCGCGGCTCACGTTCTATGCTTTCTTGCCGCTGCCGATCGTAAGCGTGGTGATCCAGTCATTTGGCCGGCGCATTCATGATCGCTTCGAGAGAATCCAGGCCATGTTCTCCGACATCTCCGCCCGTGCGCAGGAAAATTTTTCCGGAGCGCGATTGATTCGCGCCTACGTTCAGGAAGAGGCGGAAATCGGCTTATTCGAAACGGCCAATCAGGAATACATCAAGCGCAGCCTGAAGCTGGTGCGGCTGATGGGCATGCTCTGGCCCACGCTGGAACTCATGCTCGGCCTCGCCCTGGTGCTGGTGCTGTGGATCGGCGGCCGCCAAGTGCTGCTGGGGCGCATGGATATCGGCGGCTTCACCGCCTTCAACCTTTACATGATGCAACTGACGTTTCCCGTGATCGCGCTGGGCTGGGTGGTGAATATTTTTCAGCGTGGCACGGCGTCTTTGTTGCGCCTGAACGAAATCCTGCAGGAGAAGCCCGAAATCCAGGATGGTCAGGAAGCTACCCAGCGCGAAATCGAGGGAGAGATCGAATTTCGCGGCTTGAATTTCGCCTACAACGGCCATTCCGTCCTGCGGGACTTGAATCTGCATGTTCCCGCCGGCAGCAGCC
>JBAVAV010000083.1:0-3487 GCA_049585895.1 Candidatus Sulfotelmatobacter sp.
CGAAAAGCAGAAGGCCTCAGACTCGGCAATTCAGCGGGAAACCAACTGTACACTCCCGCCCAATTCCGCCATTGTCGCAGGTCCGGCTTCTTGGCATAATGATGAGGCTCTGGCCGACTTGCGCCACCGGGACGAATTCGTGTCTGGTGTGAACAACGGCCCACATGGGTTTTCTGGCAAGCATTTTTGTCCCGACGGGCAACCGGCGGCTCAATGAGCTGATCGGCTTCCTGCTGTGCGTCTCTGCGCTCCTTCTTTTCCTTGCGCTGGCTTCGTATTCCCCGCTTGATCCTTCGCTCAACAGCGCGTCCGTGCTCACCGGCACGCACGCCGCCCGCAACTGGATTGGCGTAGTCGGCGCTCTGATCTCGGATCTCACGCTGCAGTGTTTCGGCGTCGGAGCGTTTCTGCTGCCCGTCTTCCCCGCCCTGCTGGGAGTCCGCTGGTTCCGCTCGCGCAAGATTCAGTCGCCGATCGCAAAAAGCGTGGGCGGAATCTGGCTGGTCATTTTCGTGCCCGCGCTGCTGGCGCTTCTGCCCGGACAACTGCTCTGGATGCGTGTGATTCCCGTCGAAGGCCTGCTCGGCCGGATCGTGGGCGATGCCCTGATCCACTATCTGAATCTTGCCGGCGCCTACATCGTTTGTGCCACCGTGCTCGCAGTCGCCTTATATCTCTCGACAGCTTTCTCGTTTGCAGCGCTGGAACTGTGGGCGCCAACGCGCTTTGCTTTCGTAACAGCGTTGTGGAATCGGTACAAAGACTGGCAGGAAGAGCGCGCACGCAGAAAACAGCAGAAAGAGCTCGAGCAGCGGCGAATCTCAAAGCCGATCGTAAAGACGCAGTTGATTCCCTCACGGCAAGCTGCGACAGAGAATACGCAAGTAGCGGCGTACGAATCCCGCCGCACCGGCATCGAGCGCATGCTTGAGGAAGATTCCCCCGCGTTGGCTGCAACCCGAGGAATTCTGCACGCCGAGGCCGCGGGTGCAGGTAGGGATGCTTCGACTGCGCTCAGCATGACAGGGGATTTGGAAGCGGACCCGGAGGTTACGGCGCGCGCCGACAACGCCCACAAAGCCAAGACCACGATGCCGCGGATTGCGGGCGGTTACAAACTGCCCTCGAGCAGCCTGTTGCAACGTCCGGATGAGCAGCAAGCGGTGGACGCCGAGGAACTCAAGCTGCTGGCACAGGTTTTGACCGAAAAATATGCCGAGTTCGAGGTGCATGGCCAGGTCACGCAAATCAATCCCGGACCGGTTGTCACCACGTTTGAATTCAAGCCGGAAGCCGGCATCAAGTACAGCCGCATCACGAATCTTACGGACGATCTTTGTCTGGCGCTGAAGGCGGAGAGCATTCTGATCGAGCGCATGGCGGGAAAATCCACGGTCGGCATTCAGGTGCCGAATCGCCAGCGCGAAATCATCTGGCTGCGTGAAAACATTGAAGCGCAGGAGTTCATGGGCTCGAAGTCGAAGCTGACGCTGGCCTTGGGCAAAGATATCAATGGGCGCATCGTCGTCGCCGAGTTGACCGGGATGCCGCACTTGCTGATTGCAGGCTCGACCGGCACGGGCAAGAGCGTGGCCATCAACGCCATGATCATGTCGATTTTGTACAAGGCGACGCCGGATCAGGTGCGGCTGATTCTGGTGGATCCCAAGCGGCTGGAACTGGGCAACTATGAAGGCGTGCCGCATCTCTACACGCCAATCATCACCGAGCCGAAGCTGGCGGCAAATGCGCTGCGCAATGCCGTGCGCGAAATGGAGCGCCGGCTGAAATTGCTGGCGGCCAAGGGTGTGCGCAATATCGACCAATACAACCGCCTGTTCGACCGTGGCGACACGCCGAGCCTTTTCGAGGAGAATTCCGACGACAAGCCGATTCCTTACATCGTAATCATCATCGACGAGCTGGCCGACCTGATGATGCTCGATTCGAATAACGTAGAAGAGTCGATCACGCGGCTGGCGCAGATGGCGCGCGCCGTGGGCATTCACTTGGTGCTGGCGACGCAGCGTCCGTCGGTGGACGTGATTACGGGATTGATCAAGGCGAACTTTCCGGCGCGAGTTTCCTTCCGCGTGGCCACGAAAGTAGATTCGCGAACCATTCTCGACGCCAACGGCGCCGAAGCATTGCTGGGCAAAGGCGATATGCTTTACCTGCCCTCCGGATCCGCGCGCGTCCATCGCCTGCACGCGCCATTCGTCACGGAAAAAGAGATTGCCGCGGTGGTCGAGTTCTGGAAGGCGCAGGGCGCAGCGGAATATGAGCAGAAGTTCTTGGAAGCTCCGAAGGAAGAACGGGAGGCGATTGCCGGCGGCGGCCCTGACGATGGCGACGCAGGCGGCGCCGAGGACGATCCTCTTTATCAGGATGGAGTGCGGCTGGTGGTGGAGTTTGGCAAAGCCTCCACTTCCCTGCTGCAACGGCGGCTGCGCATCGGCTATGGCCGCGCCGCGCACTTGATCGACCTGATGGAGCAGGATGGGATTGTGGGCGCGGCCGATGGGCCCAAGCCGCGGGAAGTGTTGAAGCGGCCGGATTGGATTTCGGAGGTCGAGGAGTCGGCGCGGTAGTCCTCGAGCAACTCTCAGCGGGACCTGCGAGCTTTCTTTGCGAGCTTTGCGCATTCTTTGCGATCTTCGCGGTTAAGAGCTTTTAACTCGGCAAAGGTCACGCAAAGTAACCCCGGCTGTTTCCAGACGATCTATGAGAGTTCTTACTGAATACCTCAAATTCCATACCAAAACCCATCGGGCCTACGTGCACATCACTCCGCAGATAGAAGAGATCGTGCGCAAGAGCGGAGTCAAAGACGGCATGGTCCTCGTTTCAGCGATGCATATCACGGCAGGTGTATATGTGAACGACAACGAGAGCGGCCTGATCGAAGACATCGATCAGTGGCTCGAACACCTGGCTCCATTTCGCAAGAACTACAAGCATCACGAAACCGGCGAGGACAACGGCGATTCCCACCTGAAGGCGCTGCTGATTCATCACGAGGTCATTGTTCCCATCACCTCCGGCAAACTTGATCTGGGGACGTGGCAGCGAATCTTCTACGCCGAATTCGACGGGCAGCGCGACAAGCGCGTGATTGTGAAGGTGATGGGAGAGTAGAAGCAGTGGCCAGTGCTAGTGGCCAGCTTCTCAGTCCCCCGCTTTCGCTATCACCGCCGAAGAGCGTGGTGTCCTAGTTTGGTCGAGGGCGCCGCGTCCGTAGCGCCGGCATCTTTCCGGCTGTCCCGAGGGCGTCTCGCCCTCGGCGCGGCGGCGCTACTCTCGCAGGGCGAGACCTCGAATTAGGTACCACCAAGAAGAAACCCCGCTTGCTCACGGCACCGCGAATCCGTACTATCGAGAGCTTGCAGTAGAGTCGTGCGCACGGCGCATCCCGGAGGATCCATGAGTGCAGACGAGCTTCAAGAACTGACCGAACACGCGGAACACGCCAGACACGATCCCATCG
>JBAVAV010000084.1:0-5098 GCA_049585895.1 Candidatus Sulfotelmatobacter sp.
TCAAGCAGGCTGAACTCAGAGTCGCCAATTTGCGTCTGAGCGACTACCTGGAACAAACCACATCGTATCTCTCGATCATCGAGTTGGGACTTTACGATTCCACGCTGAAGATTTACAAAGAGCTCACCGACCAGGGTATTGAGCCTCATTCCGATCAGTGGAAGGCCGAGATCGAATGCAAGCTTAACCGCCACCGCGAAGCCATGAAGCCGCGCCTGTTCCCCGAGATTCCGCCGCATCGCTACATCTGCTTCTACCCCATGGACCGGCGCCGCGGGGAGCAGAAGAATTGGTACACTCTGCCCCTCGAAGAACGCGCCCGCCAGATGAACGACCACGGCATGGTCGGCCGCCGTTACGCTGGCGAGGTAAAGCAGATCATCACCGGATCGATTGGCTTCGATGACTGGGAGTGGGGCGTCGATTTGTTCGCAGACGATCCGCTGGTCTTCAAGAAGCTGATCTACGAGATGCGCTTCGACCACGTGAGCGCCGTGTATGCACTATTCGGCCAGTTCTACGTAGGCGTGCGCTGTCCCGCTGCGGAGCTAGGCAAGCTGCTCGGCGGAGAACTGCCGAAGTAGCCGCGTGCGCCTCAAACCCATTTTTCACCACAGAGGCACAGAGAAAAGCAAGTCAACGAATTAGGGTTTTCTCTGTGTCTATGTGACTCTGTGGTGAAATGATTTCAGGAACGGAGATCGTCATGTCCACCCTTGGACTCATCGAATACAACGACGCCAGCCCGGAAGTGCGCGCGGTTTACGACGACATCATGGCCACGCGCAAGTCAGACTGGATCAATAATTTCTGGAAGGCGATCGCGCACGATCCAGCCACGCTGAAGCGCACATGGGAAGATATCAAGCAGATCATGGCTCCGGGAGCCCTCGATCCGTTGACCAAGGAAATGATTTACGTTGCGGTGAGCGTGACCAATCAGTGCCACTACTGCATCGCTTCGCATACCGTCTCGGCACAGAAGAAAGGCATGACTGATGCCATGTTCAAAGAATTGATGGCGGTGGTTGGCATGGCCAACGAAACCAACAAGATGGTTACCGGATATCAGGTGGAGATCGACGAGCAGTTTAAGAGCGGCCGTTAGCCGTTAGCAGCCGAGCGATATTTGAACATCGCGTCGAGAAGTCTGGCAAGCAACCTGAGAGAGTAGAATGGCCCGCATGAGGATTCAGTTTCCGTCCAGTTGGTTTGCAAGAATTCTTCTCGGCGGCTGGGCTTCACTCTTCATTGGTACGCTGCTGATCTTTCTAATTGTCCTTCTGACTCCCGACCCCTTAGCAGGACACCTTATCACTCCACTTTGGATTCTGAGCATTTTCTTGGTGCTCGGGACTTTCGTTTATGTCGCTGCTTATGCCGTGAGGCGGTTCTCCTATTATTTGGGAAGAGCAGGGCGGGGGAAGGACGGTAGCCAGGCCCCGTGCCCCTTCGGCCCGTCGAGCGGCTTCTCCTCGCTGGCTGGCTCTTGTTTATTGCAGCTGCCCTAGGGAGTTTGCTCTTTTCGCGTGAAAAATGGTTTCTGACCTATGGACCCCAAATTCTTTTCCCGCTCTTTTGTGTCGTTGTCCTTTCCTCGACAACGTATGGCTCTTACCTACTTCTGCGCCATGTGATGAAGCGCGTCAGGCGCGGCTAATCGGGTTGGCGACCAGGGTGCTGGGCGGCACTGAAGGAATGGCGTGGTCAGTTCTGTCTAGACTATCGCGGAAACTTCCACTCGCACTGCTTCATATCCGCTTTCCGACCGCGAAAGCGTACACCCTCGGCTTCCAACCGCAAACGCTGTTCCATGGCTGAATCGCCGCGCAGCTTGATTTCGCCGCCTGCTCCCAGCACGCGCTGCCATGGCAATCCGAAACCGCGATGCAAAACCCGCGCTACAAGCCGCGCCGCGCCTGGAAAGCCCGCCGCCCGCGCAATCGCCCCGTAAGTGGAAACCTTGCCCTTCGGAATCGCGCGAATTGCCGCCTCGATGCGCAAGCGCATCCTCGCTGATTCATCTCCGGAATTGTTTCCTGTGCCCCCTTTCAAATGACGCCTTGTTTTCTTCACAACCCAATCCATCCCGCCCGGATCAACCATAGCGATCCCACCGAAACCAGCAACCACAGCAGAATCCCGAGCAGCAGAGGGCGATGTCCCACCGTTTTCACCGTCGCCATCGAAATCCCGCTGCCAATCAGGAACAGAGTCGCCGTCAGCCCGATTTTTGCCACCTTCACAACGATGGCGTACCCATGCGCTCCGCCCGGCAGATAGGTATTGCACACTGCGGCGAGGCAGAACAACAAAATGAACCACGGCCACGGGACTTTCGCTTTCGCGTGCCGCACCACCGCGGTCGCCAAGGCAAGGGGGACAATCCACAAAGCGCGCGTCAGCTTCACTGTGGTCGCAATGGCCAACGCCTCGGCTCCATACTTCGCCGCCGCGCCTACCACTGAACTCGTGTCGTGAATCGCCAGCGCAGCCCACAATCCAAATTGTGACTGCGTCAGCTTGAGCGCTGCTCCGATGGCTGGAAAAATCAGCAGCGCCACCGAATTCAACACAAAGACCGTGCCAAGCGAGACCGCCATTTCTTCATCGCTGGCGTGGGTGATCGGGCCGACGGCGGCGATGGCGCTGCCGCCGCAAATCGCTGTGCCCGTCGAGATGAGAAATGCCGGAACTCTCTGCACTCCGAGCAGCGCGCCCAGGCCCATTCCCGCCAGCAATGCGAAGCTGATGCCCAGCATGGTGTATAAGAACCCGCTGCGCCCGGCACGAACGACCTCGTGCAGGTTCATGCCAAAGCCGATGCCTACCACCGAGGCCTGCAGCAGCCACCTGGAAGTTTTCTTCGCCTCGACACTGTAGGGATGCGAGAAAAGCAGACCGAAGACCAGTCCCGCCGCCAAGGCCACGGGCGGGGAGACGAAGCCGCTTGCGCTAATCAGCAGACAGAGAAGGAAAACAACTCTCGAGACCATGCGCAGAGGAGCCGCACGCAGCATCGTGGCCGCCGCGGCTACCAAACTAAGCCGCTGTCTCCTTGCGGAAGGATTCCAGCGCGTCGTATTCCGTGTCGCGCACGTCGAACACGGTCAGCAGCTTGGTGACCTGCAGCAAATCCCCGACACGTTTGGTCAGATTGGCCAACTTGATGGTGCTTCCGGAGTTGAGAGCCGTGGTGTGCAGCGCCACCAGCGTGCCCAGCCCGCCGGAATCGATATAGCTGACCTCGCCCAGGTTGAGCACAATGCGCTTGTACTGGGGAATGACTTCCTTGACTTTGTCGCGCAACAGCGCCGACTCTTCTCCGAACACGATCCGACCGTTGCATTCGATCGCCAGAATTCCGTCCACCGTTCGAGTCGTAATTTTCAGTTGCATTTGGAATGCTCCTTTGCCGCAGCCAACGCCAAACTCGCCGAGGCGAAACCGTTGACGCACCAGCCTATCGCTTGGGCGGCGATTGTAGCAAGCCTGGATGGAGGCCGTTCTATTTTGGCGCGGGAGCTTACTGTTCGATCATCCTCCCCTCCCCCTTTCCACTCGACCTTTGGAATCATGGGTTTAGCAAAAAATTGCCCGCAAACTCGGGGATTTAAAGGACTTAGATATCAAAATCTCGGAATTATGCCTTTGGCAAACCCACGGCAAAAATATCACAGTGAACGGCTCTAGGTTAAGAGAAGTACATCAAGAAAATCACTAGCTAGTGGCTGGGATAAGCTGATCGTGTATCGCCAGCAAGTCGCGATAGCAGGCGAGGGCCATCTGCTTGGGGTCGCCGCCGCTTACCTTAAACGAGAGCTTCATTTCGCGGAACTTGGATGCGAACTTCTTCGCTAGGGAAAAGTCGCGGCACATCTTATTGAAAGATTTCGTGGAAGTGATCTCAATGATGTCGCGGATATTGTTCTCCCAGAACGGCAGTGCGACGCGGAACTCTTCTTCCTCGCCAAGATATAGCAGCTTGCCGTCAAACTCGACTAGCAGCCGTGTGTCCGCCTGCTCGCGAAATTCGCGGTGATCCCGCGAAACCCAAAGCATCTTTTCGTGAATGATGTCCTTAGCTTCCTCGATCTCGGCTCTGACCGCGTTTTCGAACCGCGTCCCTCGCACCCGTGACTGAACGAATTTGGCCAGCGACGGTAGGAAAAATCCTGTCGCCACACCGATCAGCGCCGTCACCACTTCCTTCATGCGGCTAAGTGTATACGAAAACTAGAACTAATACGGGTCAGTCTTCCGCTTTAGAGTTTTCCTTTTTCGGCTTCTCTGGCGGCTTTACCTTGAGCACGTCCGAGATTACTTCCTTGAACGGGAGCGGGATGTGCGGGATCGGCTTGGAGTTTGTGATTTTCGTGGAAGTCGTTTTCTCTTCGCGCTTCATTTTTTACCATCCGTCGAGCCGTTAGCAGTTTTGGTAATAGATTTTTTCAGGGTGTAATGAGCGCCAGCATCCCGTTCTATGTCTTTTCTATGGTGCCAACTGAGGATGCCCTTGCTAACCATTTTTTGAAGAAGGTTTTTTGCGGAACTCCATTCACGACTCGTTAGCCTTTGCACTTCACTAACGTTGATGCGCCCATGCTCGGAAAGTCGATTTACCACCATTCTTTCGTGCTCGTTTAATTGTCTCGCAAGCTCTTCACCGACAACTTTGCTCACATCCGCAACCACCCATGCCCGACGCTGCTTGACATTGTTGCGCAATACGACCCGAACATATGTATTGAAACCAATTTCATTTTCCTTGAACTCTGGACTGGGAAGGCGCATACGATTCATACTGTCCCGCATTCGGCGCGTGCCTTCATTCATTGCCTTCACATACTCAAGAAACTGCATTGCCGACATGAGATGGGGATTTCGGGGATGGCTGTATTCGTAGATATTCTCAGGCGAAACAAAGGGCGGAAAACCACCGGGACTTTCTATCACTAAGCGGTCATCAAACATCTTCACAAAGATGTTCTGATTCTTCATGCTATACGACCGATGCACACACGCATTAACAATGGCTTCGTACCACGCACCATATGGATATTCTGGATCGGTGTAAAACTTTCCATCTGTGCCGAGT
>JBAVAV010000085.1:0-3860 GCA_049585895.1 Candidatus Sulfotelmatobacter sp.
CTGCCGGTGCGTGGCCGCGATAACTGACAACGATCAACTCATTCGGCACAGGAACGTACTGAACGTAGAAACTCAACGCCGGGTCCCCGGTGATCAAACACTGCCCGCCAGCCGCCGCGGCTGCCACGAGCTGCGTCACATAATCAGCATTTGGCAACGCCGTTCTTACCTCAGCCAGCGAAATGTGTGCCACATAGGTGTACGCAACGCTGCACTCCATGTTCATCGCATTGACCAGCGCATAAGTGCAGAATCCCGGAGCGCTCGAAATCACTCCGTCGTACAGGACGGTGGGAGGCGCAACTATTGTTGCAGGATTGTTGGGATCGATATCCTGCAACTCCAGCACGAATCTCACGTCCGCATTGACGGCTGCGCCGCCCCAGCCGTTACCCGCGGGATGCACCGAGGAATGGTACGTCTCCTGCGCCCGATAGACTTCCATCGAATACAGATACGTAGTCAACACATAGCGGTGACCGGAGGTGGTCGAGACCACCGGCCCGGTCAGCGATCCACTGATCAGCGCCTGAATAGTCGATCCAGATCCGGAAGGCATAATTTGAAATCCCACCAGACATCCCGCGGCGGTAATCGCTCCCGCATACAAGCCGCCCAGCACTCCGTGTGACGCGCCGGTGATGCTGACGTCCCCGTGTTGCAACGCGAGCGCTCCGCCCAACTCGATCTGCTCGAGGAAGCTGACCGTTGTTCCTCCGTCCATGCCCGTTCCGCCCGCGACCTGCAGCGTCTGCGCCACCACGGAGACCGCAGCCGCCGGGTCCGTGACCGCCCATGTCGTTGGATCGAGCGCGGGTTGCTGATACTGCTCATCAATCAATGCCGGTCTGCTCTGCGTAAATGGTTTCTGCGAAAGGTAAAACTTCAGACTCAGCCCATCCGTATTTGTGTAGTAGGTGTGCGAAATCGAATGCGAAGTTACATCCCGCCCGGCATTGATCCATCCTTGAAATTCAGAAATCAATGTCTGCGCCAGCGGATATCCCGCCGTAATCGCCGCCCCCACTGGAACACCTGCCGTGTCCGCAATCGGCAGAACAGTGCTCGCGTAATAGGTATCCGCTCCCGCAGTCATTCCCGCATCATCTACCGTTAACGTCACCTGCGCGGGATACCTCTGATACACCTGCACTGCCGGCGCCGTATCCGCCGCAATGTTTCCCGGCCCCGCAGTCGGTCCGCTCCCGCTGGTCCATTCCACATCGGTCGAGCCTGCCACCGCCAGACTCGACGCATAAAAATGACAGTAGGAGTATGTGACCGCCCCGGTGTTGTCCACCAGCGCCCCATCTCGATTGGCGTAAGCCTTGTCGTTCACCATCGTAATCGCGGTCGCCACGCCGTCAAACCGGAAGCCGTCATAGTTCAAATGTGCCTCCGCGTTATAAATCTTGATGTCGCCCGGACCCGGCGTGCTCTCGTTCACATAAAACCCCAGCGGCTGAGTGCCTTGCGGGATCATCGAGTCCGCTTCTATGTTCGCGAACACCAGATGATCGCTCGTCCCCTGCACGTACACGCCGTACTGGTCAAACCAGTTCAATAAGAAGTGCTGAAATCTCAGCCAGGATTGGCCGTTAACATTAATCACCGGCACGTTGCTCAGCGCCATCGGAACAATCGGCTCGTTGTAATAGGTCGCGGGATTCCCTTCCGAATAAACGTAGACGTACCCGTTCGCCAGGTAAAAGTCCCACTGCGCCGTTAAGTTCGAAGATGCGGCGGCCACCTTCTGTCCCCACACCGACCCAAACAAACAAAAATTGATCGTCGTATAAGTCGTCGGCACTGGCGCCTTCCACGCATTACCCGTGACCAGCACCCACGCCGAAGAAGGGATCGCATAGTATCCCGTCAAGTTCGGCGCCGCGCCCGTACCGTAGGCGTCAAACGTAATCGGATTCCCCGAGGTTCCCGAAGAAGGTGGAATCAGGCTCTCGTTCCACACATCTCCCCGGTTGAAGAGGATCGCATCGCCCGGCTGAAACGTCTGCGCATTCACGTGCGCAACCGTCTGCCACGGTGTCGACGCTGAATTCCCGCTGTTGGCGTCGTTCCCCGTGCTTGAGCTCACGTAGTAAGTCGTTGCCCCTGCCTTCGCGCCCAGCACCGCCAGTAAAAGAGCGAGGACCCGCAGCTCTGTCATCCTGAGCGGAGCAGGACGATTCGCAAAGCGAATCGTATCGCGCAGTCGAAGGATCCCTGGCTTCGTCACTGCTTCACCCTCCCTCATAGGAAATGTCCGCCTCACTGTTGTCGTACAGGGTTTGTTCGCCCCAAAATCCTCTCCGCGTTTCACCGCGGCCATGCTGGGCGATCCCCGCGACTCGTTATTGCTTGCTCGCGCCAACAAAAATGGCCACCGGCTTTCGCCGATGGCCTCCAGGCCCACCGCTGCGCCACTCAACTTCCCTGCCACCTCAACAAAATAGCCACCGGCCTTTTCACCGATGGCTTTGAACTTCCACTTTCCTTACGATCTGAAACTCACCGCACTATAAAGCTGATCATGCTTCCGCCCCAGGTATAAGAATCCGAAGGCGCCGTGATGCTGCTGTCGAGAGTTCCCTGTGTGCCGGTGGTTGTGACCGTCCCCGCGCTCAGGAAAGTAACTACGGCACTGCTTCCGTCTCCGGAAAGCGTCGCGCAGGAACTGGTGCAACTGGTCGTGATCGCCAGATAATATTTCCCGGGTTGCAACGTCTTCGGATTCGTTCCCGCCCAGCTCACGCTGTGCGCTCCTGAAGTCATCGCGGTCGATCCGGCGATCGCTCCCGTATGCGCCATCAGTGTCCCTGAACTGTTATAAATCCCTAAATCGTAAGTGTTCGAGGTGGTATCGGCGCCGCTGACGTTGTAGGTAAGCGTGCTGGTGCTCAGGGGAAATTGCAGCGTCACACCCCAGAGTGCAATCTTAGTGCCAGTCGTGTTGAAGGCCGTCGCGGTCCCGGCGCGGTAAGCAGTGATCCATTCCGCGGAATACGGCCCCGCACTCACCCCTGAATCGGCCACCGCAGAGGCGCCACTCGCTTTCGTATAGTTTCCGCTGACTAGCGTCCCCGTGCTTGGGATACTCGCATCCACGTAGGACGAAGTGATCGTCGTGCACGTGGGCCCGCCCGCCAACACTGCGGTCACAGCCTGGTTTGTGCAACTCCCGCTTCCCGCCGAAGCTCCGCTGCTTACATTCGAACCCGGCATGTCGAGAAACATCTGCACCGTCGCGCTTCCCGAACTCGCCTGCAGCACCCGCCCCAGGATCTGCATCCCGGTGGGCCGCGTTGCACCAGCGTCGTGGCACAAAGGAAAGAATCCCCCGTTCGCCGTGCTCGAAGGCACCACGTAGTCTCCGACTACGGTCGCACTCCCATCGAAGCTGCAGAAAACGGACCCGGCCCGCGCCAGGGTAGCGATTCCCGTAGTCCCAGCATTCGCAATTACGACGCCGATGGCCCCGCTGCTCAAGGCGCTAGACGGCTTGATCGCGCAGCCTCCGGTAGTGAGGATCGCCAACCCATTCACGATCGTGCCCGTGCTGCTGTCGTTGCAGAGTTCGTAACTTTCGTTGGCAAACTTTCCCAGCTCGAAGCCGCTACCGCTCGTAGAATTTCCCGCCGTAAACACGGTCCCGGGACGCAAACCTGTTCCGCTCCCCGAATTGAAGCTGCCAATGTTGTATGTTTGGTCAGCCCAGGGCTTGAAATTACTGCTGGCGTCGATCGCCCATTTCAGCCCACTGTTGATCCAGAAGCCTAGTCCGGGCGCAGCGCCGGATGTCGAACTCTCGCTGCGCACCACAGCATAGTTTTCGCTCGCGTCATATCCCAGCGAAGTTCTCT